>CAYPUS010000417.1:0-3021 GCA_964413815.1 uncultured Aquabacterium sp.
CCTGCGGATCCAGGTCGATGATCAGCACCCGCTGCCCGATCTGCGCCAGACCGGCGGCCAGATTGACGGTGGTGGTGGTCTTGCCGACCCCGCCCTTTTGGTTCGCGATGCAGAAGATGTGCGGCATGGGCGCCATTATCCCAGGTGTCTGCGGCTCAACGGGCCGAGGCCGTGGACGCAAGCACGGGCTGGGGCTGGGCCTGGGCACGCGCAGGCGAGCCGCCAGCCAACTTGGTCGAACCGCGCCGACTGACCTTCTCCGGCGTGGGCTTCTGATGGTGCTTGCCGGCCTTGGCCCGTGCCGCCTTGTTGGCTACCTTGTTGGCTGCCTTGTCGGCCGCCCTCCCGCGTGCCTTGCCGCCCGCGTTGGTGGCAAGTTTGGTGGCTGCGCTGCGGCCCGCCTTGACGCGGCCGGAGGCCTTGCTGCGTGGGGCAGTGACGACGTCCGACCTTTGCGCCAGCACCTTGCGTGGGCGATCCTTCGCCTTGCTGGGCGTGGCTGGCGCGGTGATCGGTGTGCTGGCCCGAGCGGTGGCCTTGGCTTTGCCCGCGTGCTTCTTGGCGGATTGGGTCGCCGGCTTGGCCGCGGCCCGCCTGGATCCTGCCGCACCACGCTGCCTGGGCTGGGCGGCTTTGGCCGCATCCGGGGGCCCAGAGGGCGCTGCGCCCACGGCCGCCCTACCCTGTTTGCCCCCCTTGGGTCCCGGTTCCTTGGGCGCATCGCGCACAGCGATCACCTGCGGCGCGCCTTTGTTGGCGCCGGCCTTCTTCGCCGCGCGCGGCTCGGCCTCTTCGCGCACCTCTTGCCTGGCTGCCTCACGACGCACGCCCGATGCCGCCAAGACCGGCGCGGACGGGCGGGCCGCCTCTGGCAAGTCGGCCTCCTTCATCGTGGCAACATAGGTCTGCTGGGCCGGCTCGCCGAAGGGCCCGTCGCGAAACAAGGGCTCATTGGGATCGGCCGGGGGCGCGACCTCCACCGCCGTGGACACCGCTGGCGCCGCCGCGGTCATCACTTGGCCCACATAGACCGGTGGGCGGCGCTCGCCCAGCGTTTCAGCTTGCGCAAAAACTGGCTGGATCCCTCCGCCAAGGACGCCGCCGGCCCAAACCATCAGACACGCCAGACGCGGCAAGGCGGAAAAGGATCGCATGCATTCTCCTGGTGGACCTGATGAGCCCCGGCTGGTCACGCGGCACATCGCCCCGCCCGCCTCGAACATTATCCCTCTGCGCTGGGTTCCGTCTGTCGCATCCAGACGATACAGCGCTGGGCATCGAGGCCAGGCACATCCAGTTGTTCCACGTGAAACACCTCCACCCCGGGAGGCCGCTCAGCCAGTTCATCGTCAGGCCGCTTGCCCTTCATGGCCATCCACACCCCACCCGGCGCCAATAACTCCCGGGTCAAAGAGACGAAATCGCCGATGGAGGCGAACGCGCGGGAGGTGATCAAGGTGTAGGCACCCTTCAGCTGCTCGACCCGGGCATGCTCGGCCCGCAGGTTGGGCAAGCCCAATTCCGCGGCCACCTGCCGGATGAAAGCCGCCTTCTTGCCGACCGTGTCCACGCAGCACACCTGCACATCCGGGCGGGCAATGGCCAACACCACACCTGGCAAGCCACCGCCACTGCCCACATCGAGCAGCTTGCCACCCGTTTCCTCCCGCCCGGCCAGATGCCGGCCCAGCGGCGCCAGCACCGCCAGGCAGTCAGCCAGGTGGTGGCTCAGCATGTCTTGCGGGTCACGCAGGGCCGTGAGGTTGAAGGTGGCGTTCCAGTGCGCCAGCATCACCATGTAGTCGGCCAGCTTGGTCTGCTGTGCCGCATCGAGGTCCAACTGCAAGGCTTCCAGCACCGGCCCAAGGGCCGTCACCCACTGCGCCTGTGTCCAGACCGGGGCGGCCCGCTGCGCAGCGCCCCCGCTCAGGCCGCCCGTCCTGGCAGCACCCGGAGCCCCGGGGGCGGCTTTCAAGGGCTGCGGGCCCTTGCCGCCGCCACCGTGTCCGCCCTTTGCCCCCGCGGCGCCCTGCCCGCCCTTGCCGGCCTTGCGTGTAGATGAAGATGCCATGTGTGCCAATCAGAATGCCGGGCAGCGCCGGCAGAAACCAAACTAAACCAAGCTGCTGAACCAGGGGCATCGTCTTGGATGCCCGACCAGGCCTCACGCCCTCCACGTTCGCGTCGGCGCCCCTTCGGCTTGTGACGGGTGGGCTAAGCGGACTTTCCTCAGTGCAACCGTTCGCGGCGTTCAGGCTGCCATCCTGCTTTCGCGGGCGTCGCCGCTCCCTCGCTCAGCCCACAAACCACGACCTATCGGGCCGAAGTCCTCAAGCCCCCGCCGCTTCACTTGCCACGAAGCCCTTGAAGCGGCCCTTTTTCAAATGGATGAGCAGCAGGGAAATCGTGGCCGGCGTGATCCCCGAGATCCGCGAGGCCTGACCCAAGGTCTCCGGCTTGTGCTTGCTGAGCTTCTGCCTCGCTTCGATGCTGAGCGCGGACACTTGCATGTAGTCCAGGTCAAGCGGCAGCTTGAGGTTCTCATAGTAGGCGGCCCGCTCGACCTCATCGTTCTGCTTGTCGATGTAGCCGGCGTACTTGATGCTGATCTCCACCTGCTCCACCACGGCGTCGCCCATTGCATCGCCCAGCTCCGCACGCAGCGCAACACGGCCCATGGACGGCGATGTTCCACGTGAAACATCCGCCTCGTCTTCCGGCTTGACTTTGCCGGCCTCCGCCAGCAGGGCCGCTTGGCGTTCCGTGGCAATCGCCTGGATCTCAGACAAGCAGTCATACCCAACGCCCGGCCGGCGCAACAGATCGGCCAGGTTGTACTCGCGTTCCAGCGCCCTGCCCAGCAAGCGCTCGGCGTCTGCAGCGGGCAGCGTCGCAGGTCGGACCCAGGTCGTCCGCAGCCGCTCTGTTTCACGTGAAACAGCATCGCGCTTGCGGTTGAAGGCCTCCCAGCGAATGTCGTCCACCAAGCCCAACTCCCGGCCCATCTCGGTCAGCCGCATG
>CAYPUS010000418.1:0-3018 GCA_964413815.1 uncultured Aquabacterium sp.
CCGACCAGGAACAGCAGCGAGGCCACGAGGTTGATGGCGATGTAGTGCAGGCCCGCCCTCACCCGCTCCGTGCCGCCACCATGCAGAAGCAGGCCGTAACTGGCCGCCAGCAGCACCTCGAAGAACACGAAAAGGTTGAACAGGTCAGCCGTCAGGAAGGCGCCGTACAGGCCCATCAGCTGCAACTGGAACAGCACATGGAAGTACACGCCCGCGTTCTGCCACCTCGCCAGGGCATACAGCAGCGAGGCCAGCCCCACACAACCTGTGAGCACCGCCATCAGCGCCGAGAGGCGGTCGGCGACGAGCACGATGCCGAAAGGCACCGGCCAGTTGCCAGGCAGGTAGATGCCGAAGGCAGCAGGCACCTCGCGTTCGGCCAGGCCCAAGAGCAGGGTGACGGCGATGGCCAGCCCCGCGCTGGTCGACAGCACATTGACCACGGCCTTGAGGTGGCGCCGCCCTTCGCCCAGCAAGAGCATCAGCGCCGCGGTGGCCAGGGGCAGCAGCACGGGCGCCACCAGCAAATGTTCCATGGCGGGCATCACAGGCGCTCCTCCTGTCCGTCGACATGGTCACCACCGGACAGGCCACGCAGGGCCAGCAGCACGACCAGGAACAGCGCCGTGGTCGCAAAGCCGATGACGATGGCCGTCAGCACCAGCGACTGGGGCAGCGGATCACTGTAGTTGGCCAGGTCCGCGGCCACGCCCGGCTTGATGATGGGCTCACGGTCGACAGCCAGGCTGCCAACGCTGAAGATGAACAGGTTGATCGCATACGACAGCAGCGACAGGCCGATCAGAACCTGGAAGGTCCGTGGCCGCAGGACCAGCCAGACACCGGCGCTGGCCAGCATGCCAATGGCCAAAGAAATCACGAGCTCCATTTAGACGGCCCCCATTTCAGTTGCCGCCGCGGCCGAGGCACCCTGCCTGCGGCGCGCGCGCAGCGACTGGTGGGCAATGGCGGTCAGCAACAGCAGCGTCGAGCCCACGACGACGGCGAACACCCCCAGATCGAAGAGGGCTGCGGTGGGCAGGTGCACCTCACCGACCAGCGGCCAGTGCACATGGGCGGTGTGCGTGGTCAGGAAGGGGTAACCCAGCGCGAGCGATCCCAGCCCCGTCGCCACCGCGATGAGCAGGCCCGAGGCAATCCAGCGCGTGGGCATCAGGTACAGCCGGGCCTCGACCCAGCGCGTGCCGCTGACCATGTACTGGGCGATGAAGGCGATGGCCACAACCAGGCCGGCGACGAAACCACCGCCAGGCTCGTTGTGCCCGCGCATGAAGAGGTGGAAAGCAAAGACCATGGCCACAGGCAGCAACAGGCGCACCAGCACGGCCGGCACTTCCAGGTAAGGCGGCAGGTAGGCATCGGCGTCCCCGTCGCGGTCGATCAGATCGACCCCGGCCGCTTCGGGCGACACCTGTTGCTGCGGCGTGGTCTCCACCGTCTCCAGGGCCGGTCGGAAGCGCCTGAGCAGCGCATACACCGTCAGCCCCACGATGCCCAGCACAGTGATCTCGCCCAGCGTATCGAAGGCCCGGAAGTCGACCAGCATCACATTGACGACGTTGGTGCCGCCCCCCAGGGACAGCGCGTTTTCCAGGAAGAAGGGTGAGATCGACAGCGGCGCGTGCCGCGTGAGCAGCGCGAACGACAAAGCCGCCAGACCGATGCCGATGGCCGCGGCCAGCAAGAGATCGCGGCGGCGGCGCCACAAGGTGTGGGCCATCACGCGGGGGTCGTCCTGTTCCACCCGCTTGGGCATCCAGCGCAGACCCAGCAGGAACAGCACGACGGTGACCACCTCGACGGCGAGCTGCGTGAGGGCGAGATCGGGCGCCGAGAACCAGGCGAAGGTGATGCAGATGACCAGGCCCACCACGCTCAGCATGGCCAGGGCGGCCAGGCGGTGGAACTTGGCTTGGTTGGCCGCGCCAAAGGCGCAGGCGCCGGCGATCACCCACATCAGCACGAACTCGGGCGTAGCCGGCACGCGCACGCGGTCACCCCAGGTCAGCGGCACGATCAGGGCCGAGGCCAGGCCGGCCAGGCCGGAAATCAGCAGCATCATGAAGAGCTGGGGCTGCAGGCGGCGGGTGCCCAGCCAGCGCGACAGCGCCCGCGCCGCGTGCGTGGCACGCGCCAGGGTGTTTTCGAACACGCGCTTGCCGTCCAGGGCCCGCAGCAGCGGCGCCCCTCGCGCACGCCGCTGCTTGAAGCGGTCGGCGAACAGCAGATAGATGATCAGCCCGCCGACGGTGGCCAACAGGCTCATGATCAGCGGGGTGTTGAAGCCGTGCCAGACGGCCAGGCTGTACTCGGGCAAGGTGCCGCCGACCACGGGCTGCGCGGCCATCGCCAGCACCGGGCCGATGGACCAGGCTGGCAGCGTGCCGACGATCACGCACACCAGCACCAGCAGCTCCACCGGAATGCGCATCCAGTGCACGGGCTCGTGCGGCTGGCGCGGACAGCGGTTGGGCGGATCGCCAAAGAACACGTCATGGCCGAAGCGCAGCGAATACACCACCGCGAACACACCGGCCAGCGTGGCGACCGCAGGCAGGCCGTACTCGATGCTCGGGTGCGCCGTCACGAACACGGTCTCGGCGAAAAACATCTCTTTGGAAAGGAAGCCGTTGAGCAAGGGCACCCCCGCCATGGCCGCACAGGCGACGATGGCCAGCGTGCCGGTGATGGCCATGAAGCGGAAGAGCCCGTCGAGCCGGCGCATGTCGCGCGTGCCGGTTTCGTGATCGATGATGCCCACCGACATGAACAGCGATGCCTTGAAGGTGGCATGGTTCATCATGTGGAAGACGGCGGCCACGGCGGCCAGCGGGCTGTTCAGGCCCAGCAGCAGCGTGATCAGGCCCAGGTGGCTGATGGTGGAATAGGCCAGCAGCCCTTTCAGGTCGTTCTGGAACATCGCGACATAGCTGCCCATCACCAGCGTGATCACCCCGGCGCCGCCGACGATCCAGAACCAGGCGTCGGTGCCGGACA
>CAYPUS010000419.1:0-3017 GCA_964413815.1 uncultured Aquabacterium sp.
TCTCGGGCCACATCCGCGGCGAGACCAACACCTTGCCCCTGCACATCGAGATTCTCTATAACGAATACCAGTCGACCGCCGCATTTGCCGTGGCCTCGCTGCTGGCCAGCCTGGCGCTGGTCACACTGGTGTTGAAATACATTGTTGAACGCCGGGTGCAACGCGAAATGGCCCAGGCAAAGGACGTCGGAGCCGCAGCATGAGCATTGAAGTCAAAAACCTCGTCAAACGTTTCGGCGCCGTCACGGTCTGCGACAACCTCAACCTGAACATCCCTTCGGGTGAACTGGTGGCGCTGCTGGGCCCCTCGGGCTCGGGCAAGACCTCGCTGCTGCGGATCATCGCCGGGCTGGAAACGCCGGACAGTGGCTCGGTGCTGTTCAACGGCGAAGACGCCACCCACGTCGCCGTGCGCGAGCGCCAGGTCGGTTTTGTGTTCCAGCATTACGCGCTGTTCGGCCACATGACGATCTTCGAGAACGTGGCCTTCGGCCTGCGTGTGCGTCCGCGTGAGACGCGTCCGCCCGAGGCCAAGATCAAGGCCAAGGTGACCGAGCTGCTCAAGCTCGTGCAGCTGGACTGGATCGCCGACCGCTATCCGCACCAGCTGTCCGGCGGTCAGCGCCAGCGTATCGCCCTGGCCCGCGCTCTGGCGGTCGAGCCCAAGGTGCTGCTGCTGGACGAGCCCTTCGGCGCGCTCGATGCCAAGGTGCGCAAGGAACTGCGCCGTTGGCTGCGCCGCCTGCACGACGAGATGCACATCACCAGCGTCTTCGTGACCCACGACCAGGAAGAAGCCATGGAAGTGGCCGACAGCATCGTCGTGATGAACCAGGGCCGCATCGAACAGGTCGGCACCCCCGACGAGGTGTACGACCGTCCGGCCTCGCCCTTCGTCCTGCAGTTCCTGGGCGACGTGAACCTGTTCCATGGCCGTGACCATGCGCAGGGCGCTGTCGCGGCACAGCCCGGCGCGCAGAGCGATGCCGTCAGCTATGTGCGTCCGCACGAGATCCAGGTGCTGGCCCATCAAGAGGCGGGCAGCCTGCCGGTCGCGTTGGTGCACGCACTCACGGTGGGCCCCAACACGCGCCTGGAGTTCAAGCGCACAGACGGGCATGGCGAAGTCGATGTCGAACTGCCGCGCGCCGAATACGCCGCGCTGCGGGACAGCGGCATCCTGGACCAGGGCGCCACGGTCTACCTCAAGCCGCGTCGCATCCGCCGTTTCTCGGCGGTGCCTGGTGGCCGCCCCGAGTTCGTCGAAACGGACCCGGCGTCGCTGATCTGATCACAGGCTGCGAACGACCCTCACGCTGCCGGGCATGAGCACATCCATTGCGATGTGCGTCTGCTCGGCGCTGGTCGGGTGGGCCACCACGGCCCACTGGCCTTCCTGCAGGCCGTTGCGAATCAGCGAGATCAGCCTGCCGTGATCGGGCCGGATGGCCAGCGCGCCTCCGATCAGCAGCCCGAAGGTGGCGCCGAAGCTGGTGAACACCACCAGCGCCAAGTAGGGCGTCGACACGATGGTCGGGTGGCCGGCCAGCAGCAGCGTGCCATAGATCAAAAAGCCGACGAAGGTGCCGATCAGCGCCATGGTCACGTGCGCGCGGATCACCGTGCGCCAGATGCCCGCTTCCTCGGGTTCGATCGCTCGATCGAAGGCATCGGTGCGCACGGCGACGCTGTCGCTGGGCTCCAGCAGGCGCACCTGACCGGCAGAAAATCCAGTCACCTTCAGCAAATCTTGCAAAGCCGCCACGGCGTCCGGTTTGGATGCGAACAAGCCGGCGACCTTGGTGACCGAGCGCTCACCAAAGATCATTTGTTTAAGGTTCCACATGTTCTTGTCTCCTTTTAAGGGTCTCTTGAGATCCGCGGAGGCAATCGGCATGCCTGGAAATTTTTCCGATGGGGCAAGCGCTTAGGGCGGGACGCTCAAGCGCTGTCTCGGGCCTGGGCAGCGTCTGCTGCCCTTTTTCAGAATGGCTTACCGGCGGGTTTGCTGCGCCGATACGCTTTCTGTTGCGGTGGTGCTGCGCGTCCCCTTGAGGTGGAGTTCCACATCCTGCGGGTCATCGCCCACAGCCTCGACCGCCTCGATGATTTGAAGGGGCGTGGCATCCAGCTTTCTGGCCCAGGTGGCCAGCACGTCCTGACTGGAGATGTCGATGTGGGACGCCGATGGCGTGTTGATGTTGGCGTGGTGGGCAGTCGGTGCAGTCATCCTCATTCTCCTTGGATAGCGCCGACACACTGTGTGCCGGCTCCACAGCGGCGCCATCATCCAAGGCGCGCCGCGGACAACCATGATCTGGCAATGCGCGTGCCGCGGCCAATGCGAGGCCTCTGCCATGGGGGGCTGGCAACTTTTGGTATGGCCGCTGGCCGAAACGGCTACCTGCGCAATCCGGCGTGCTTGCCATGATGGCGGCCAGGAAATGCCAGGAGCTTGAGATGTCCTCCTCGAACTGTTTTTACGTGCGTGCGCTGACCCGTGTACTGGGGCCGGTGCTGTGTGTGTTGGCCACGGCCGCGATGCTGCTCTTTCTGAATGCGGGAACCGTCCATGCCGCCGCACTTCCGCATGGCGCCGATGGGGTTTTTGCCCACTGAAAACCTCGCCGGGCGGTGAGGGTGATCCACTGTCGGATCCGATGAACCACTGGCGCCCAAGGCGCCGGACACCGCCGTGAGCGCCCTCGACGACGCGATCCCAGACCTCATCGTTGCCCGACCCGAAGGGCTGTATTGCCCGCCCGGGGACTTCTACATCGACCCCTGGCGGCCAGTCGCGCGCGCCGTCATCACCCATGCCCACGGCGACCACGCCAGGCGCGGCTGCGAGCACTACCTGGCCGCCGTGCCCAGCGCTGGAGTGCTGCGCGCAAGGTTGGGCAGCGACATCCAGCTGCAGAGCCTGGCTTACGGCGAGACCCTCACCCACCATGGCGTGACGCTGTCGCTGCACCCGGCCGGGCATGTGCTGGGCTCGGCGCAGGTGCGGCTGGCTC
>CAYPUS010000420.1:0-3017 GCA_964413815.1 uncultured Aquabacterium sp.
TGTCGCCCTTCCAGTAGGGCGTGCACTCGTCGAACTGCATGACGATGTCCGAGTTGAGGATGGTCTGGATCTGCATGCTGATCTCGGGCGTGAGAAACAGCTTGTCGCCGTTGACCGGCGAAGCAAAGCGCACGCCTTCCTCGCTGATCTTGCGCATCTCGCCCAGTGACCACACCTGGAAGCCGCCCGAATCGGTGAGGATGGGCTTTTGCCAGCTCTCGAATTTATGCAGGCCGCCGAACTGCTTGATGATGTCCAGGCCCGGGCGCATCCACAGGTGGAAGGTGTTGCCCAGGATGATCTGCGCACCCATTTCTTCAAGCGAGCGCGGCATCACGCCCTTGACGGTGCCGTAGGTGCCCACGGGCATGAAGATGGGCGTCTCGACCACGCCGTGGTTGAGGGTCAGGCGGCCGCGTCGGGCGTGGCCTTCGGTTTTGAACAGGTCGAATGTCAGCATGCTTGGCAAGTGGGGGAGGGGTCCGGGTGTGTGCGACTAGGCCAGCGTGGTGCTGCGCCGGACATGGTTGAGGCGTTCGAGCAGCCGCTCGCTGCGGAAGGGTTTGGCCAGGATCTCCTGGCCCGAACCCGACAGGCGCGCCAGCTCGGCCGGGTCGGTGTCACCCGAGATGATGAGGGTCTGCAGCTCCTGGCCTTGCGATTTCAGGTGCACCTTGAGCGTCTGCACCAGGTGCAGGCCATTGATGCCGGGCAGGCGGTAGTCGGTGATCAAGGTGTCGGGGATGTCGTGGTCATCGCCGTGGTTGAGCAACGCAGGCAACTCGTCCAGCAGCGATTCCGCATCGGGCCAGGTGCGTGAGCGCGCGCCCCAGTTGTGCAGCATCTCGCCGATGGCGCGCCGCAGCAGCACGTCGTCTTCCACCAGCCAGATCACGCGGCCCGCCAGCGGGCGGGCGGGGGCGCTGGGCGCTTCATTGCGGCGCGGGGCCACGAGGTTGAGCGGCAGCTCGATCGCGAAGACCGAACCGCGGCCCTGCCGCGAGCGCACCGTGATCTGCTCGCCCAGGATGTTGGCGGTGCGGCGCACGATGGCCAGGCCCAGGCCGATGCCGCGGCTGCGGTCGCGTGCCGAGTTGCTGACCTGGTAGAACTCTTCGAAGATGCGATCGAGCTGGTCGGGCGCGATGCCGATGCCGGTGTCCCACACCTCGATGCGCAGCCGGTGCTTGCCGCGCCGGCGCGCCGCCACCAGCACCCCGCCGCTTTGCGTGTAGCGGATGGCATTGGCCACCAGGTTGCGCAGCACGCCGTGCAGCAGGGTGGGGTCGGTCAGCACCATCAGCTGCGAGCCGTTCGGCCCCTTGGGCAGGCGAAAGCGCAGGCGCAGGCCCTTGGCATCGGCGGCGCTTTTTTCATGCACGCGCACGGCCTGGAAGACGTCCTCCAGGCAGACCGACTGGAACTCCGGCTTGACGGCGCCGGCGTCCAGGCGCGAGATGTCGAGCAGGCCCACCAGCAGCGACTCCATTGAGGCCACGGCCTCGTCCAGCATCTTGACCACCTCCTTGGTTTCGGGGGCGGTGGCCTGCTGGCGCAACAGGCTCACCAGCAGGCCGATGGCCGCGGTGGGCTGGCGCAGGTCGTGCGAGGCCGCGGCCAGGAAGCGCGTCTTGGACTGGTTGGCCGCTTCGAGCGCGCGGGTGCGCTCGGCCACGCGCTCTTCCAGCGTGATGTTCATGCGCTCGGACAGGTTCATCGCATCGATGAACTTGCTCATCAAGGTCAGCGCGAAGCCCAGGAAGATGACGGGCGCGCAATAGGGCGTCCAGTACAGCGCGGTCACGTCCAGGTAGGGCGTGAGGAAGAGGTAGTCGTGCGCCACGCTGATGAAGGTGCCCACAGGGCCCAGCGTCATCGCGATGGCCTCGATCCAGTGCCGGGTCCAGGCCGAGCGCACCACCTGCGCGACCACCGTGATGCCGCACACCATCAGGATGGGGTAGGCCACCAGGCGCAGCATGTCGAGGTAGGGCGTGCCCATGGTCGCCAGCGCGATCACGGGGAAGCCAAAGCCCATGAAACGCAGCGGCCACTGCAGGCGGTGGATGGAGATGTTGGCGTAGCTCAGGCCGAACAGGGCGATGTAGTAGGCGCTGACGGCCTGCGCCGCAAAGAACAGCCAGTCCACCACAGGCGTGGGCCAGCCGATGGTTTCGACGAAGTACAGCGCATTGCGGCCGCACATGACCAGCATGAGGCAGCCGAAGTAGCCGAAGATCACGTCCCGCGGACGCGCGCGCCAGGCCAGCAAGAGGAACAGCGCCATGCCGGCCACCGACATGTTCAGCGTCTGCGGCAGGTCGACGGTGAGGTCCTCCCAGCGGTCGAAGTCGTCGCGCATCTCGGACAGCGGGCCGGCCTGCATGGGCGCGATGCCGGGCTTGCGGAAGGGGTTCATCCGCACGTCGATCTCGATGTCGTTGTCGCCGGCCATCAGCACGTTGACAGGCAGCTCGATCAGGTAGGGCAGCGTCGCCATGCTGGTGATCTGCTCGCCCTCCATGTGGCGGGTGCTGAGCTGGATGCCGTTGACGGTGACACGGTGGTTGCCCGGCAGCCTGTCGATGCGCAGCGCCCATGGGATGACGGGCGAGCGGGGCATGTACAGGCGCGCGCGGTAACAACCGACGGCGGGCGGCTTCAAACCCTGCTCGCGCCAGTCATCGGGCAGCTTGACGGCGCGGCCTTCGATGCGTTCGGAACAGGTGCCGGGCGAAAGGGTGGCGTGTTCCACCACATAGGTGGGGGCGCCCCATGCCGCACCGATCCCCCAGCCCAGCCACAGCATGAGCCCGAGAAGCCAGGTCAACAGCGCAAGAGGGCGCCGGTTCAGCGTCTGCGCCGGGATCGGTGTTGTGCGGATGGGTCCCATGGTTTCATTTTTTGTGCTGGATCAGCATTGCATCGCCATAGCTGAAGAAGCGGTAGCGTTGCGCGATCGCATGTTGGTAGAGCTGCCGGATGTGGTCGTAGCCGGCCAGCGCGCTGACCAACAT
>CAYPUS010000421.1:0-3005 GCA_964413815.1 uncultured Aquabacterium sp.
TGATGAGTTCCAGCCCCAGTTCGCTCTTGCCCAGGCCCGATTCGCCCGTCAGCAGCACACCCAGGCCCAGGATGTCCATGAACACGCCATGACGCGTGATGCGCTCGGCGAAATGCTGGGTGAGGTAGCTGCGCAGCACGTCGATGACGTGGCCGGCGGGCTCCTGGGTGACGAACAGCGGAATGCCCGCGCGCCCGCACATGGCCACCAGCTTGTCGGAGGGCGACTGCGCGTCGGCCACCACCACCACGGGCGGCTCCAGGGTCACGATGCGCTGGATGCGCCGCTCCTGGTCTTCGGGGCTGGAGTTGGTGAAATACGCGGCCTCGCGGCGGCCGACGATCTGGACGCGGTAGGGATGGATGTAATTGAGGTAGCCCACCAGATCAGCGGCGGACTGGGCCGTTTGCACGGCTTCCTCATCGAAACGGCGCTCGGGATGGGCGTGCCCCGCGATCCACTCCCAGCGCAGTGCGGCACGGTTGGCTTCGAAAAGCGCTTCGGCGCTGATGATGGCAAGGTCTTTGACGCTCACGAGTGTGCTGCTTGTTGACTAGGGCGGCGCCGCCTTGACCCGGGGCGCATTCACTTCCAGGGCCCCATGATGCCTCAAGCCCCGGGCGCCGTGTCAGGCAACCGATCTCAAGGGCTGCCAGCGCTCGATCATTTGATGGACTTGCTCGCTGTCGCCCTCTGTTCTGAGGCGTTCGCGCAACTCGCGGTCCGAGAGCAGCTCGGCGATCTCGGAGAGGATTTCCAGGTGGCGTTGCGTGGCCGCTTCCGGCACGAGCAGGAAGATCAGCAGGTTGACGGGCTCGTCGTCCGGCGCATCGAAGGGAATGGCCTGGCTCAGGCGGATCACGGCCGCCAGCGGATTCTTCAAGCCCTTGATGCGGCCATGCGGGATGGCCACACCGTGCCCCAGTCCTGTGGATCCCAGCCGTTCGCGCGCAAAGAGGTTGTCCGTCACCGTGGCACGCGCGATGGCATGCTGGTTCTCGAACAGCAGGCCAGCATGCTCGAAGACGCGCTTCTTGCTCGTGGCGTCCACATCCACCAGCACTTGGGTGGCGGGAAGGATGGCGGAGAGACGATTCATCTTGTTACAAGCGAGGCGACGGCTTGGCCTTGACCCCGCTCTCCGGGGCGGATGAGGGGCGGATTATAGGAACAGGGTTGCAAGCAATGCCAATGCATCCTGGCCCTTGTTTAAGGGATTCTGCACCCCTTGTTGCACCGCAGCAAGGGGCAGGGGTTCAAAAAAAGCCGCGTGGGCGCTCCTCTTTCACAGCGGATGGCGCCAGTCTAAGCCGCAGCCGCGCCAAGCGTCCATGAAAAACGGCCCCGAAGGGCCGTTAACTTGATGCCTACCTGCGCTGGCGACCCGCAATCAGGCCGACATCAAGCACGCTGTACAAGGCTTGCGGCGGCAGCGCGTGCTACTACTGAATCGCGTCCAGGTGAACGTCCTGGCGCTTGTGAGAAGCATGGTGATGGTCTTGCACGCGACTCTTGTGGCGGCAGACCTGGCGATCAAGCTTGTCCATCAATTGATCAATGGCGGCGTAAAGATCCTCATGTGCGGATTCGACAAAAACGTCCTTGCCCTTCATGTGCAAGGTGACTTCAGCCCTCTGGCGGCGATCCTTTTCCTTTTGCTTTTCAACGGTTAGAAGGACATTCACATCCACGACCTGGTCGAAATGACGCGTCACTCGGTCCAGCTTGGTGAGTACGTACTCACGCAGAGAAGGGGTGACTTCGAGATGGTGGCCACTGATCGTCAAATTCATACTGCCTCCTTTCGAGAGCAGAGCAGAAAAGTTGAAGACATCCGGCCGGCGCTTCGGCGATGCCCATGAAGAGGGCTTGACGCAGGTTTTGCTGCGTTGCGAAACGCTGCCAAACCGTCAACCGGAAGACCCACTATGCGCCTGTACCGGCGCCTTGACAAGGGGTTCCGGCAGGTAATTACGTGGACACTGCGGGGCCTGTGAAGAAACCCCGCAATGGCTTGCGATACGTCAATGGCTACGGGTTTTCACCGCACTTTTTGCGCATGCGGGCATGCGTTTTTCATGCATCAATCTTGCGCCTTGACGGCCGGGCCGCCGGTCACATGCAGACGCAAGCGGCCGACCCACCAGACGATGAAAACGCTGGTGATCAAGGCCAGCCATCCCGTGCGGCCGTAGCCCTCCACCATGCCGTCGGGCGAGCGCGAAATCAGCACACCGCCGATCCACGCGGCCACGCCCATGGCGGCCGATTGCAAGGCCCCGTTGACGCTCATGAAAGAGCCCCGCATGGCCGGCGCCGGCGCCGCGGTCAGCAGTGCCATGCCCGGCACCATGCGCCCGGAGACGAACACGAAGAAGGCGGAGGTCACCAGGATGAGCACGGGCAGCGGCACGACGGGCAAGTGCGTCAGCGCCATCATCGGCACGATCGCCAGCACACTGATGACGCGGAAAGTGCGCACCTTGCCCCAGCGGTCGCTCAGCACCCCCCACAGGCGCGCCGTGAACAGGGTGGCCATGCCACCGAAGAGGTAGATCAGCGGTACCTGATCCTGCCGCAGACCGAGGTTGGTGGTCGTGTAGATGGTGATGTAGGGAATGATGCTGAAGCTGCCGGCCAGCATCAGCATCGACAGCAGATAGGCGCGCCAGTGGTTGACATCGGCAAGCACCTGCCTGAGTTGCGCCAGGGGCGATTGGCGGGACACCCCGGTTATGTGACCGCTGAGGACCGGCACGGTGCGCAGCGACACCCCCCACACCACCAGCGAGGCCACCCCGATCGCGAAGAAGGGCGCATGCCAGCCCCAGAGGCTGGCCAGCCAGAGCGACAGCGGCACACCGGCCACGGTGGACAAAGAGAAAGCCGCCATCACCAGACCCATGGCCCGGCCTCGCCGCTCGAAGGGCACGGCATCGCCGACGATGGTCAGATCCAGCTGGTGGTAGTTGTCGAGCCGGACATCGCCGAGCGAATCGAGGATC
>CAYPUS010000422.1:0-2979 GCA_964413815.1 uncultured Aquabacterium sp.
AGCGCCAGGATGTTGGTCTGGAAGGCGATGCCATCGATCACACCGATGATGTCGTTGATCTTGCGCGAGCTGTCGGCGATCTCCTGCATGGTCGAGACGACCTCGCCGACCACCTGGCTGCCACGCTGTGCGGCGCCGCTGGCCGAGGTGGCCAGCTGGTTGGCCTCATCGGCGGCCTGCGCCGATTGCGTCACGGTGCTGGTGAGCTGCTCCATCGACGAGGCGGTTTCTTGCAGGCTCGATGCGGTCTGCTCGGTGCGTGTCGACAAATCCTGGTTGCCGCTGGCGATTTCGCTGGAGGCGGTGTAGATGGCGTCGGTGCTGTCGCGCACGCTGCGCACCAGCGTGCCCAGCGAACGGGCCATGCCGTCCAGCGCCCGCATCAGCGCACTGATTTCATCCTTGCCTTGCGCGTCGATCTTGACCGTCAGGTCGCCCTGGGCGATGCGCGAGGCGGCCTCGATGGCCTCCTCAAGGGGTTGGCGGATCGAGCGGATGAGCAGCGAGGCGCCGAAGGCCATGGCCACCAGCACAGCCACCACCATGCCGCCAGCCATGGCGGTCACCTTGCCCCGCGTGTCCGAGATCTCGGCGCGGATGGCGGCGGCATGTTGTTCCTGCAGGGTCTGGAAGCCCTTGAGGGCGTCGCCGTACTCCTGCGTCAGTGGCAGGAACTCCTGCATGGTGCGCTCGCGGGAGGCTTCGAGCTGGCCCGCATCGCGCAGGGCCGTGATGTCCTTGTTGAGCTGCAGCACGCGCTTGCGCAGCCCTTCGATCAGCGCCAGCTGGTCCTCGTCGGCCTTGCTCAGCGGCAGGCTCTTGATGTGCTCCAGCATCTGGGTGATGTCGGCGATGTTCTGCTTGTTGCCCTTGGCAAAGGTCTGCCCGACGATGGGGTCGTTGCTCAGGGTGCCGGCCACGGCCCGCGTGATGGTGATCTTGCTGAGTTCGGCCCAGGCCGCGGCGGAACGCAGTTTGTCGTCGCTCACGGCGAGTTGGACATCGGCGGCTTGTTGCTGTGTGGTGGCACGCCAGGCGGCGAAGCCGACGATGCTCAGCATGGCGATCATCAGGGCCGCCACGGCGGCCCACAACTTGGCGGAAATACTCAAATGGCGAAACACGGTCATGAACCTCGAACGCTTCCCGGATGAGCATCCGCGGGCCCCCTCCGGGACAGGGCCAGTGGGCAGGCGTGGGCCTGCGGCGCCCCATGTTTTCGGCAAGGCACGAACCGGCTGTATATGGGAATTTGGGACAATTGCCGCGCACGGGGGCAGTGCGGGCCATCGGCCCTGTCCGAAAGAGGCCGGTTACGCGCCTCCCGGGCGGGCCTTCGGGCATGCACAAACCGCGCGAAATCCGGGCGTGGCGCGAATTTTTTCCGCGCTCCCCGCGGGGCAAGCCCGCCAGAATGGGACATTGCCGGCCCGCCCGGCGGCTTGACCCACACATGCTCAGGAAGATCCCCACCGCTCAACTGCGAGTCGGCATGTTCATCCACGAAGTGCCCGGCTCCTGGCTGGACCACCCGTTCTGGCGGGCGTCCTTCAAGCTGACCGACCCTCGGCAGATGCACAAGCTGCGTCAGGCGGTGACCCACCTGGTGATCGACACCAGCAAGGGACTGGACATCGAAACAGAGGCCGCCGCCACGGCGGGTGTCGAACAGGCCCCATCGATCGGGCAGGCCGCGCCCGCCACGCCGGTTCAGGTCGCCACTCAGCCCGCCCCCGAGCTGCCTGCCTCCAGCGGCTTTCACGACGAAATCCAGCTTGCTTCGAAGATCGTCGCCCAGTCACGCGAGGCCATGCGCGATCTTTATCACGACGCCCGCATGGGCAAGGCGGTCGACGCCCGGCACTGTCTGCCGCTGGTGGAGGACATCACGCAATCGGTGGTGCGCAACCCGCTGGCCCTGGTGAGCCTGGCCCGCCTGAAGACCCGTGACGATTACACCTACATGCATTCCGTGGCGGTGTGCGCGCTGATGATTTCTCTGGCGCGCCAGCTGGGCATGGACGATGCGGCCACCCGCCAGGCTGGCTTGGGCGGGCTGGTGCATGACATCGGCAAGGCGCGCATGCCGCCGGACGTGCTCAACAAGCCGGGGCCCCTCACACCCGAAGAGTTCAGCATCATGAAGAGCCACCCCGAGGCCGGCCACGGCATCCTGGTGGAAGGGCAGGGGGCCAGCGATGTCCCGCTGGACATCTGCCTGCATCACCATGAAAAGGTCAATGGCACCGGCTATCCGCACGGCCTGCGCGGCGAGGAGATCAGCCTGCATGCGCGCGTGGGCGCGGTCTGCGATGTCTACGACGCCATCACGTCGAACCGTCCCTACAAGGCGGGGTGGGATCCTGCCCAGGCCCTGCACAAGATGGCGCTGTGGACCAAGGAAGGGCATTTCGACGAGCAGGTCTTCCATGCCTTCGTCAAAAGCGTCGGCATCTATCCCACGGGCTCGCTCGTCAAGCTGGATTCAGGTCTGCTCGGCGTGGTGGTCGCGCAAGGGGCCGCCTCGCTGCTGCAGCCGCTGGTGCGGGTGTTCTACTCGGCGCCCGCCAAGGCGCCGGTGGCGCCCCGGCTCATCGATCTGGGCGTCGAGGGCGGCAGCGAGCGCATCGTCTCGCGCGAATCGCCCGAGGCCTGGGGCCTGGAGAACACCGAAGCCTTCTGGTTGACGCCCCAGACCTGAGCCCCCAGGCCTGAGGCCGCCAGCCGCATCACTGCGTCGACAGGCTCAGCCCCGCATGCTCGCGCAGCGGATGGAAGTGCACCTGCGGGTGGCGCTCGGCCGTCAGGCGCAGGTCATAGGCCGAGGTCATCATGTAGGCCAGCGTGTCGGCCGCATCCAGGGCCAGCTTCGAGGCGTTCTCGTCGGTGAACCTCTTCATCGCCTCTGGGGTGTCCGCCGTGATCCAGCGCGCGCCGGTGAAGCGGCAAGGCATCAGGCGGATGTCGACGCCGTACTCG
>CAYPUS010000423.1:0-2974 GCA_964413815.1 uncultured Aquabacterium sp.
GCGGCGCCCTTACAAGGCGTAGGTCGGGGGTTCGAGCCCCTCAGCACCCACCACCGATAGCGATAAAAGGCGAACCCCGGTTCGCCTTTGTGTTGTTTGAGATCCGCGGCCGCCCGGCGGCGTGGGTCACAAACCAAATAGAACCAAAGCCCAGCAGATCGGCTCACTCCGGTCCATCGCCATGTTCGATTTCGTTCGCAGAAACACCCGCATCCTGCAGTTCATCCTGGTGCTGCTCATCCTGCCGTCTTTCGTGCTGTTCGGCATCGAAGGCTATTCGCGTTTTGGCAGCGACGAAGGCGTGGTCGCCAAGGTCGACAAGCAGAAGATCACGCAGGCCGAGTGGGATGCCGCTCACCGCGACATGGTCGATCGCATCCGCGCCCAGCAGCCCGAGACCGATCCGCGCCTCTTCGACACGCCGGAGTTCAAGAAGCAGGCCCTGGACGCGCTGGTGCGCAAATACGTGCTGGCCCTGGCCGCCACCGACCAGAAACTGGGCGCCACCAACGAGCGCCTGCTGCGCGTGTTCCAGACCGAGCCGCAGTTCGCGGCCGTGCGCAATCCCGATGGCACACCCAACAAGCAGATGCTCGAAGCGCGTGGCATGAGCCTGCCCCAGTTCGAGAGCCTGCTGCGCCAGGAACTGACCTTGTCGCAGGTGCTTCAGGGCGTGCAGGGTGTGCCCCAGACCTCCAAGCTGTCGGCCCGTCAGGCCGTCGAGGCGCTGCTGCAAACGCGTGAAGTGCAGTGGGTCAAGTTCGAGCCCAAGCCATACCAATCGCAGATCCATCCCACGGCCGAGCAACTGCAGGCCTTCTACAAGGATCCCGCCAACAACAGCTGGCTGACCACGCCTGAACGCGCCGATGTGCAGTACGTGGTGCTGGACCTGGACACGCTCAAGCAGCGCGTGACCGTGAGCGAGGACGAACTGCGTCAGACCTATGAGCAAAACATCCAGGCCTACACGCCTGCCGAAGAGCGCCGTGCCAGCCACATCCTGATCAAGGCGGAAAGCAGCGCCAGCGCCGACCAGAAGAAGGCCGCCCGCGCCAAGGCCGAAGCCCTGCTGGCCGAGCTCAAGAAGAACCCCGCCCAGTTCGCCGAGCTGGCCAAGAAGAACTCCGAAGACGAAGGCTCGGCCGTCAATGGCGGCGACCTGGACTTCTTCCCGCGTGGCGCCATGGTGCCGCCCTTTGAAGAAGCCGTCTTCAAGCTCAAGAAGGGCGAGCTCAGCGGTGTCGTCGAAACCGACTTCGGCTTCCACATCATCCAGCTGACGGATGTGCGCGGCGGCCAGGCCCAGCCTTTCGAGCAGGTTCGCGCACAGATCGAAGACGACGCACGCAAGCAACTGGCCCAGCGCCAGTACGCCGAGGCCGCCGAGAAGTTCACCAACGCGGTCTATGAGCAGTCTGACAGCCTCAAGCCGGTGGCCGACGAGCTGAAGCTGACCGTGCAGAGCATGAAGGATGTGCTGCGCGAGCCGGGCACCAAGGACCAGGGTGTGCTGTCCAACCCCCGCCTGCTGGAAGCCCTGTTCGATGCTGGCAACCGTGCCAAGGGCCGTAACACCGAAGCCCTGGAAGTGGGCCCGAACAAGCTGGTGTCCGCCCGCATCGTGACCTACCATCCGGCGGCACGTGCGCCTTACGCCGAAGTGGAAGCCCAGGTGCTGTCGCGTTACCTGACGGCCGAGGCGCTGAAGCTGGCCCGCAAGGACGCCGAAGCCAAGTTGGCCGAATGGCAGAAGGCTCCCGAGAAGGCTCCGCTGCCCGCGGCCGTGCCCATGTCGCGCCGCAATGTGTTTGCCCAGCCCGCACCGGTGCTGGATGCCGCGCTGCGCGCACCCGAGAACAAGCTGCCCGCCTGGAGCGTGGTGGACATCGGCGCCGAAGGCGTGGCCATTGTCAAGGTCAACAAGGTGGTGCCGGCCGAGCTGACCCCGATGGAGCTGAGCGAAGCCGAGATGCAGTTCGGCAGCTACTGGAGCCAGGCCGAGGGCGAGGCCTATTACCGCGCGCTCAAGCGCAAGTACAAGGTCGAGTTCCTCAACGACGCCAAGAAGCTGATGAGCGCCTCCGAGGCTGAAGGCTCTTAAAAAAACCACATCGGCTTCGTGAAAGCTTCCAAAAGCACGCTATAATTTTTGTCTTTCCAGTGGTGGCTATAGCTCAGTTGGTAGAGTCCCAGATTGTGATTCTGGTTGTCGTGGGTTCGAGTCCCATTAGCCACCCCACCCAATTTCTTCAAGCACGACAGGCACTTAGGTGCCTGTTTTGCTTTCCGGGCCTGCCTGTTTTTTCAGCACAATTCCAGGCTTTATTCCAGAAATTGGAATACTCGCTCACAACGACGAGCGATTGACGACCTTGTTGCGGTCGTAGATCCGGGCCGTGGTGCCGGGGTCTTTGTGCAGGTCCGGCAGCTCACCGGTCCGCTCCTTGAAGACGGTGGCGTAGTAGGCGCGCAGGTCGTGGAAAGTGAAGCGGTCCTCGGGCCTGATGACCTTTTCTTCCAGGGCCGCCGTGACGCTGCGCTGCCACAGCGTCTTGAAACCCCTGGCCGTGTACTGGCGCCTGGCCGAGAAGGACAAGCCCGAAGGCTGGGTCTTCCTGCGCCAGCCCGGCGGCCTTGTTCGAGACAACATCGAGGCACCGTGGCGCGAGAACCCCGAGGCCGAGAACGTCCAGAACCTGCCGCCGGGCTACTACCTCAAGGGCGCCCAAGGCAAGGAAGAGGACTGGATCAAGGTCAGCCACATGGCGCGACCAGGCAGGCAAGCAGGGCTACAGCCTTGCTGCGCTCGAGAACCTGGTGCGCGACTGCGAGGCCCAGCCCGAGTGGCGCTCCAACGCTGACCTGAACGTCGCCTACTACGACGGCAAGCAGCTGACCGAGGCGCAGAAGCACACGCTCCTGCACATCGCTGGCCGCGCGCAGGCTGTCGTAGCGTGCCGTGTCGGCCAGC
>CAYPUS010000424.1:0-2947 GCA_964413815.1 uncultured Aquabacterium sp.
GTGGTCTTCGGCATGCCGCGCGAAGCCATCGCAGCTGGGGCCACGCACGAGGTGCTGCCCCTGACCAAAATCGCCGGCCACATGATGGACCACCTGCGCGCCACGGTCGGCCAATCGCTCAGCCGGGTCTGAAGGCCTGCGGATCGCCTGAACAGGGCCCTTCGGGGCCCTTTCGCTTTGCCGGGCCCTCGTCAGGGCCGCCCGACAAAGAACATCAGCGTGGGCCCCACCTTCGGGCTGCTGCCCACGGCGAAGTACACCGGCCCGAAGGCGGTATCGGCCCCCACGTAGGCGCTCATGCCGACCTTCTTGGTGCCCCGCCACACATCACGAGGCCGATCCCAGGCATTGCCGGCCTCCAGGCTGGTGCCGACGAAAAGGCCGCGGGTGAGCGCCATGTCCGTCAGGCGCGCGTAATAACCCAGGCGCACCAGGCCGACCTGCTCGCCGCTGACCTGGAAGTTGCCATAGCCAGACAGCTGCTGGAAGCCGCCCAGGCCGTAGCGTGGGATGCCCGGGCTGGCGCCATCCGACAGCCCCAGGCGGGTAAAGAGGTTGAGCGTGTGAGCGCCCCAGGTGTGGGCCGTCTGCCCTTGCAGCTCAAAGTGCCGCGCGCGGCCCTCCGGATCGGGCAAAACATCGCGCCGGCTCACCCGGCCATACATCAGATTGCCTTCCACGCGCCAGCCCAGTGTCGGGAAGTAGGCATGATCGAGTTGGTCGAACACAGCCTTGAGGCGCCAGCCGCGCTCGCGCCAGCGCTCGACATCGATGCCCTCGAAGCCGCTGCCCGTGCGGGCCATCGCATAGTCGGCCGAAGCCAGGGTCGTGTTGTCGCGCCGCCCCTGGTGGTAGAGCCCCAGACGCCATTCGCCCAGCTCCCGCCAGTTCAGGCCGGCGTCCAGCGTGATGTCGGTCGTGGTGCGCTCGACCGTGGCATCGACCTTGCCATCCGGGTCGCGGAAGTACTCCCAGGTGCGCCGCTGGCTGGTGAAGGCGCCCGAGAGGAAGCCGCTGAGGCCATCGGGCAGCCGCCAGTTCATCGGGCGGTACAACTCCGAGCCCACCGCCGGTGAGGTGCCCAGCCGCAGGAAGTTGCGCCACTCGGTGCCGGCGCGGTCCAGCCAATGCCGGTTGTGCACGAGCTTCAAATTGAAGGCGCTGCGCCCCTGGTTGTCGGCGCTGAAATCCAGGCCCATCTGCAGGTAGTCCGGGCCCCAGGCCTTGTCGAGCAGCTCGAAGACCAGGCCGTCCTGGCCTTCCGGGGTGCGCACCAGCCGGTAGTCGATGCGCTGGTAATCGCCCGTGGCGGCCAGCACACGCAGGTCGCGCTCGGCCTTGGCCACGTCGAAGACCTGATCGGGCTGGGTCTGCAGGATGTCGGAGCGGGCGTCGGGCTGCGTGAGCCTGGAGCCTTCGAAGCGCACGAAGGCCAGCGGCGCGGGCGGCACGATGCGCTGCTGGCGCCGTGCCTTCCAGGCCTCGTAGTCGGCCTCGCTGAGCTTGAGGTCCTGCATGCGCAGCACCATGGCCTCGGCCTGCAGCTCGCCCAGGTTCATGAATTCTGGGGCGCGGTTGAAGTCGGCGGCCGTCAGGCCATGGAGCTCGGGCGCGATCAGCACGTCACGGGGTGTGAGCGTGCCCAGGCTCCGCTGCACGTTCTGCTCAGTGAGGATGTTGATCATCTGCGCCGTCACGCCCGTGAGCGAGGCCAGGGTCTCGCGGCTGGCCAGCGGGGTGCCGATGTTGACGACGATGAGCCGCTCGGCGCCCATCTGCCTGGCCACATCGACCGGCGTGTTGTTCACAAGGCCCCCATCGCCCAGGATGCGGCCATTGACCTCGACGGGCGCGAAAACACCCGGCACCGACATGCTGGAGCGCAAGGCGATGGCCAGGTCGCCATCCTGCATGATCACCGGCTGACCGGTTTCCATGTCGGTGGCGACTGCGCGAAAAGGCGTGGGCAGCTGATCGAAGCTCTTGATCTGGCGGGTGGCCAGCGTCAGGCGGCGCAGGTGGGATTCGAGCCCCCGGCTTGAGATGGACCCCAGGGGGGCGCGCAGGCCATCGGCGCCGATGCCGATCTCCAGCAGGGGCGAGACCTCGAAATCCTGCTCCTTGCGGCGCTGGGTGAGTTCACGCCGGTCCACGCGGCTGGCAAAGACGTTGTCCCAGTCGAGCTGGCGGACCTCTTCGGCGACCTGTTCGGCCGACATGCCGCTGGCATACAGCCCGCCGACGATGGCACCCATGGAGGTGCCCGCAATGACATCGACAGGGATGCGCTCGCGCTCGAGCACCTTGAGCACGCCGACGTGGGCCAGGCCTCTGGCGCCACCGCCGGACAGGACCAGGCCGATACGGGGGCGCGTGCCAGAGGCCCCTTCCTTGCCGGCAGGGCCTGGCGCCTCCGCGGCCAGTGCCGCTTGCATGCTCACGGCCCAAAGCATGGCCAGGACCCATCCTGCGAACTTCATCCACTCCACCTTGTCGCTGCGCCACCGCCCACGGCGGCCGCCGCCATTGTGCCGTCGCCGCCACGCACGGCGCGGCAGCGCTGCGGCATGTCAACCTGGTCACGCAACCCGAAGGGTCCCGCCGGCCGGCTTGACCTGGATCAGTGCGCCGGGGCCGGATCAAGGGTCAGATGGCACTTGTAAGCAAGTGAATGGAAAGGAGCACAAAGCCATGCACGCCTGGATCGACTTTTTCACCACCGACTATGGGCTCATGAGCCTGGCCGTCATCGCCTTCATGTTTGCCATGCTGGGCTACATCGGCTGGTTCGTGGCCAAGCACGTGGAGGAGGACACCGCGCGCCATGACAGGCTGCAACGGGAGGCGCAGGGCGGTTGAGGCGCCCGCCCACCAGACACGCGCCACAAAAAGAAAAGGTTCTTCGCGGATTTCCGGGGTGAAGCTTCGCAGAGACAGAAACAGGTAG
>CAYPUS010000425.1:0-2946 GCA_964413815.1 uncultured Aquabacterium sp.
GAACCTGTATTTGCCGCTTAGGAGGCGGCCGTTCTATCCATTGAACTACGGCGAGATCGAAAGCAAGGCGGCATTATGCCTTGAGCATGCCCTTGGTTTCGATGAAGCCGATCACTTCATCCAGGCCCTGCTTCGTCTTGAGGTTGGTCATGGCGAAGGGGCGGGTGGGGCGCATGCGCTGGGTGTCGGCCTCCATCACGGCCAGGTCCGCGCCCACATACGGCGCCAGGTCCGTCTTGTTGATGACGAACAGGTCGCTTTTGGTGATGCCGGGGCCGCCCTTGCGCGGGATCTTCTCGCCGGCGGCGACGTCGATCACATAGATGGTCAGGTCGCTCAACTCTGGGCTGAAGGTGGCCGCCAGGTTGTCGCCACCCGACTCGATGAAGACGATGTCGGCGTTCGGGTAGCGGGCCAGCATGCGGTCGACGGCTTCGAGGTTGATCGAGGCGTCTTCCCGGATGGCGGTGTGCGGGCAGCCGCCGGTCTCGACACCCATGATGCGGTCGGGCTCCAGCGCGCCGGCCACGGTCAGCAGACGCTGGTCTTCCTTGGTGTAGATGTCGTTGGTGACGACGACCAGGTCATAGGTCTCGCGCATGGTCTTGCAGAGCATTTCGACCAGGGTGGTCTTGCCCGAGCCCACGGGGCCGCCCACGCCCACGCGGAGCGGGGGCAGCTTTTTGGTACGGCCAGGGATGTTGTGCAGATGGCTCATGATCGGAAAAGGCGTGAATACTGGGTTTCATGCTGGGCGCTGAGGATGGCCAGCATGGGGGTGAAGGCCTGGCGCTGCGTGTCGGGCAGCGACAGGGCGTGGTCGATGGCGGCCGGGATCTCGTCGATCAGCGATTGCAGGATGCGCTGGCCTGAGAGCTGGCCCAGGGGCACGGCCTTGATGGCGGCTTGCACCATGTTCTCTGCCCAGCCGAAGGCAAAGCTGGCCAGGGCTTCGCGGATGGCTTCGGTCTGGTCGGCCCGTGCGGCGGGCTTGGGCAGGCATTGGGCCACGGCCAGCGCGAAGGCGATGGGCCAGGTGGGCGCGGGTAGCAGGGCGGCGCATTGGGCCAGGCGCTCGTCCTGCGCTGCGGAGGACGCGGCGGCGGATGCGGCAGTGGTGCCACCGGGCCGGTTGCGCAGCCACTCCACGAGGGAGCGGCCCATCTGCTCGGTCTGCAGGCGCAGCTCGCTGGTCTCGCGGGTCTGCGTGACCCAGGCATTGAGCTCGGCGATGCGTGGCAGATCGTGGCGCTGCCAGGCGGCGATGGCGCGGGCCAGCACGGCCAGGTCGCAGCGGGCCAGGCTCAGGTGGAGCTGGTCGCGCAGCCAGGACGCGGCTTCGGTTTCGCGCGTCACGCGGCCGGACTCGACGGCCGCCTCCAGCCCTTCGGAATAGCTGAAGCCACCGACCGGCAGGGCGGGCGAGGCCAGCCACATCAGTTGCAGCCGGGCGGCCTGACTCAGCGGCGTGGCTGGGGGAACGACTTTGGGCATGGGCGGCGGCAGGGCTCAGTGCTTGCAGCCGGGGCCGTGCTTGTGGCCCTTGCCGTGGTCGTGTCCGTGATCATGCTCATGCGCGTGCTTGTGCGCGTGGGCATGTTCGTGCGCGCGTCCGTGTTTGTGATCGCCGTGGTCATGGCCGTGGCCGTGTTCATGGTGGTCGTGGCCACAGCCTGGCCCATGCACATGGGGCTCGGCATGGTCGTGTCCGTGGTCGTGGCTGTGATCGTGGCCGTGCTTGTGATCGTGCGAATGTCCATGTCCATGCCCGCCGGCCGCATAGGCACCGCCTTCCGGCTCGAAGGCGGCCTGCGCCTCGACCACGGTCAGGTGCATGGCACGCAGCATGTCGGCCAGCACATGGTCGGGTTCGATCTTCAGGTGATCGGGCTGAAGCTCGATCTGCACATGGCGGTTGCCCAGGTGGTAGGCCGCGCGCACGAGGTCGAAAGGCGAGCCGTGTTCGGCGCAGGGCGTGATCACCAGCACCGGTTGCGGCGCGGCCTTGACGCGGATCATCGAGCCGTCTTCGGCGACCAGCACATCGCCACCGCGCACCAGGGTGCCACGGGGCAGGAAGACGCCCAGCGCGCGGCCGGTGTCGTCGACCGCATCGAAGCGGCTCTTTTGGCGCACGTCCCAGTCGAGTTCGACGGCGGCAGCGCGCTTGAGCAGGACGGGCGCGAGGCCCATGCCTTGGGGAAGAAGTTTGTTGACGGTCAGCATGTCAGGGATGGTAAGCAATAAACGCCCATGGCAACGACGGCCATGCCGAAGCCCCCAAGCCAGCAGGGCCCCTCCGAGAAGGCTCCGCTCAGAACAGGAAGTAACGCTGCCTCATCGGCAGTGCCTGGGCCGGCTCGCAGGTCAGCAACTGCCCATCGGCGCGCACCTGGTAGGTTTGCGCGTCGATCTCCATTTTGGGCATGTAGTTGTTGAGGACCATGTCCTGCTTCTTGACGCTGCGGTTGCCGCGCACGCCCGACACCGTCTTCCTGAGCCCATAGCGCTCGTGCATGCCGGCATCGATCGATGCCTGGCTCATGAAGGTCAGCGAGGTTCGAGGCAGGGCGCCTCCGAAGGCGCCGAACATCGGGCGGTAGTGCACGGGCTGTGGCGTCGGGATGGAGGCATTGGGATCGCCCATCGCGGCGCTGACGATGAAGCCGCCCTTGAGGATCAGGCTGGGCTTGACGCCGAAGAAGCCCGGCTTCCACAGGACCAGATCGGCCCATTTGCCAGCTTCGATGCTGCCGATCTCGTGCGCGGCACCATGCGAGAGCGCCGGGTTGATCGTGTACTTGGCGATGTAGCGCTTGACGCGGTTGTTGTCGTGCCGGTCCGGGTCGCCGGCCAGCTTGCCGCGCTGGGCCTTCATCTTGTGAGCCGTCTGCCAGGTGCGGGTGATCACTTCGCCGACGCGGCCCATGGCCTGCGAGTCGGAGC
>CAYPUS010000426.1:0-2943 GCA_964413815.1 uncultured Aquabacterium sp.
CGAATGGCTGCGCTACTACATCGCCGCCAAGCTGAGCGGCCGCAACGAGGACATTGACTTCAACCCCGAAGACTTCGTCGCCCGGGTCAACAGCGACCTGGTGGGCAAGTACATCAACATTGCCAGCCGCGCGGCGGGCTTCCTGGCCAAGCGCTTCGGCGGCAAGCTGTGTCAGGTGGGGGGCACGCGCACCGAGGATGAACGGACCATCCAGGCCCAGCAGCTGCTGCAAAGCCTGCAGGCCCGCCACGATGTGATCGCCGAGCTGTACGAGCAGCGCGACTTCGGCAAGGCCCTGCGCGAGATCATGCTGCTGGCCGACCGTGTCAACGAATACGTCGACGCCAACAAGCCCTGGGAGCTGGCCAAGCTCGAGGGCCAGGATGCGCGCCTGCACGAGGTCTGCTCGGTCTGCATCGAGGCCTTCCGCATCCTGACCATCTACCTCAAGCCCGTGCTGCCCGCGCTGGCCGCGCAGGTCGAGGCCTTCCTGAACGTGCCGCCGATGTCCATGGCCAAGAGCCAGGAACTGCTGGGCCTGCACACCATCGGTGAATACAAGCACCTGATGCAGCGTGTGGACCCGAAGATGCTAGAAGCGTTGTTCGAGGCGCCGGCACCGAACAAGGGTGAGGCGAAGGGTGACGGGAAGGGCGACTCAAAGGGTGCCGCCAAGGCAACTGCCAAGGCCGATGCCGCAACCGTGGCCAATGCCGACGCCGCCGCGCTGCCCGGTGGCGAAGCCATCGCCCCCACCATCACCATCGACGACTTCGTCAAGGTGGACCTGCGCATCGCCAAGATCGTCAACGCCGAGCACGTCGAAGGCAGCACCAAGCTGCTGCGCCTGACGCTCGATGTGGGCGAAGGCCGGCTGCGCAATGTCTTCTCCGGCATCAAGGAGGCCTACAAGCCCGAAGACCTGGTCGGCAAGCACACCGTGATGGTGGCCAACCTGGCGCCGCGCAAGATGAAGTTTGGCGTCAGCGAAGGCATGGTGCTGGCCGCCTCGCACGCCGACGAAAAGGGCAACCCTGGCATCTATGTGCTCGAACCCGTGGCGGGGGCGCAACCTGGCATGCGCGTGCGTTGATGCGAATGCGTGGATGCGACGCACCTGAGTACGGCGGTCCTCGCGATCAGGGTGGCGTGTCGCTGTAGGCGACCACAAATTCCAGCACGTCGAGCGCCAGCAGCGAAGG
Source organism: uncultured Aquabacterium sp. (assembly GCA_964413815.1). Lineage (GTDB taxonomy): Bacteria > Pseudomonadota > Gammaproteobacteria > Burkholderiales > Burkholderiaceae_C > Aquabacterium. The sequence continues at coordinate 1,203 of CAYPUS010000426.1, forward strand.
CGGCGCCGAGCGCGCCAACAGCGCGGCCGCATCGCCATCCAGGTAGCGCCCGGGGCCGGGCCGCAGGACGGCCAACTGCTCGCGCATCTGCAGCGAAGGCGCGTTGAAGCCGGCCGACGTGCGAATGTCCAGCGGTGCGTGGCGCCACAGGCGGCCCAGCCGCCGCAGGCCCGTGGCCCAGCCCTCGATCCAGGGCAGCGGGTTGAGCACGTCGGTGTGGCGGTGGTCGTACAGGGCGACTTCGCTCAGGCAGGCGCCGATCTGCTCCAGTGCGGCGTCCACGCCCGCCAGCCAGATCTGCCGGGGTGACAGGCCCGGCTTGAGGCGCGCGCGCGGGCGGGCGGGGGGCATGGGGCTGGCCTGCTGGCTGGCGGCTTCGCGCGCGAGCTGGTCGCCCCGGTGGGCTTTGGTCTGGGTGTCCAGCCACAGGCCGTGGCGGCGCACCAGGTCCCGGGCGGTCTCGATCACGGCTCTGGGGTCGCCATCGGTCAGTTCGATCTCCAACTCGCGCACGGGCCGGCGCAGCGTGCCGGCCGCGATCTCACCCAAGTCCAGCGCGATTTCGACCTGGCCCGGGTGAGCCGGCCGGGGCGTGCGCTCAAAGGTGTCGACCTGCGCCCGGTGCCTTTGCATGTCGGTGCGGTAGAGCAGCGTCAGGCCGGTGCGCAGGCCGTGGGGGTCGGCGTCCGGCGCCCAGCCCAGGTCGCGCACCAGCGCTTCGCGCACGTGCGGGTCGGTGTGGCGGGCCAGATCGGGGCGCAGGGCCGCGCCTGCGGGGAAGGGGGGCAAGGCCTGGTTGTCTTCCAGGCGGGTCATGGCGTTGGGGCCGGCCGCCTTGAGGGTCTGGACCCAGTCATCGTCTTCCTGGCGCACCCGCAGGGCGGCGCGCGCGCGCGCCAGCCTGCGGTCAGGGGTGTCGAAATAGGCGGCTTGCAGCTTCTGCGGCGGCCGCTCGCCGTCCGGCAGTCTGCGGATTTCGGCCAACAATGGGGCCAGGGCGCCCGGCGGGATCTGGAATTTCAGCTCGATTTCCTGCATGAACCACATTGTCTGGCGGCCCGGCACCCGCCGGAGCCCCGAGGCCCGATAAAATACCCAATTGGCTTTTTTTCGAGATGGATGGAAATCCCATGCCGCTGTTCTGGAAACCCTACAAATCCGACGTGACGCAGTTCATCGACAGCCTCAAGGCGCGTGATCCGCAACTGGAAGCCCGCCAACGCGAGGGCCGTGGTCGTCTGTGGGACAAGGACATCGACCGCGAGGCCCAGAAGGATTGGCGCGATGCACGCGTGGCACAGAAACCCTACGTCTACTCGACCAAGGGCTGAGCGCCCGGCGGGCTCCGCGGTGACGCAGCACGTCCTGCCCGGCAACGACGACGGCCTCCTGGCGCCGGGCGTCGATGAACGAGGCTTGCCCGAAGTGGTCGACCACGTCGCTGTCGCCCGCCTCTATGGCGAACCCCTGTTCGCCCTGCCCACCGATCTCTATATCCCGCCCGATGCCCTCGAGGTCTTCCTGGAGACCTTCGAAGGGCCGCTGGATCTGCTGCTCTACCTGATCCGCAAGCAGAACTTCAACATCCTAGACATCCCGCTGGCGGATGTCACCCGGCAGTACCTGGCCTACGTGGACCAGATCCGCAAGCGCAACCTCGAACTCGCCTCCGAATACCTCTTGATGGCGGCGATGCTCATCGAGATCAAGTCGCGCATGCTGCTGCCGCCGAAGAAGACGG
>CAYPUS010000427.1:0-2939 GCA_964413815.1 uncultured Aquabacterium sp.
GCTCGCCGAAGGCTCGGTTGCCGATCTGATCGTGGTTCTGGAGGAAGTTGACGACGCAGCCCAGGTGCAGCACCTGCGTCATGGGCCGGCGCGGGTGGCGGCGCTGAAGGGCCTCGTCCGCCACGTGGGGCGCACCTTCCAGGGCGAAGCCCTGGGCCAGCGATTGCGCCAGCATGGCCAATGGAGCCTGAGCGTACTCACCGTAGTAGCCCTCGGTTTCGCCGGTCATCGCCACATGCAGTGCGTGATGGAAGTCGCCGCTCCACTGCGCATCGAAGCGCCCGGGCACACCGCCCTTGGCGAGGCGCCCCGCATCGTTGAAGTCGTTTTCCAGACCGAGGTGCACATGCCGGTCGGACAGGCGCTCGCGCACCTGGCCCGAGATCGCCTCCATGATGTGCACATGCGAGTCATCCTGGATGGCGTGGACGGCATCGAAGCGCAGGCCATCGAACTGGTATTCGCTCAACCAGTACAGCGCGTTGTGGACGAAGAAGGCGCGCACCGTCTGAGCGGCCTCGCCGTCGAAGTTGATGCCGGCGCCCCAAGGAGTGTGGTGGCGCTCCGTGAAAAAACCGGGTGCATACAGGGACAGGAAGTTGCCATCCGGCCCGAAGTGGTTGTAGACCACATCCAGCATCACCATCATGTTCAGCGCATGGGCCGCCTGCACGAAGGCCTTGAGCTCGTCCGGACGGCCATAGGCAGGATGGGGTGCGAAGTGCAGCACGCCATCGTAGCCCCAGCCGAACTGGCCCGGGTGGCTCGACAGGGGCATCAGCTGTATGCAGGTGATGCCCAGCTTGGCCAGCTCGGGCAAGTGCGCGCGGGCGGCGTCAAAGGTGCCTTCAGGCGTGAAGGTGCCCACATGCAGTTCATAGCAGACGGCCTCGTGCCAGGGGCGGCCGCGCCAGTCGGGATCCCATTCGAAGCGGCTGGGGTCCAGCAACTCGCTGGGCATGTGCACGCCGTCGGGATTGCTGCGCGAGGCCGGGTCGGGCACCAGCACGGGCGCGGGCTCGCCGCGCACCTCGGTCTGGGCGCCGGGATGGATGCGCCACTGGTAGCGCTGGCCCGCTTCGGCTCTGGACACACGCACCTCGCGCCAGCCGCCTTCACCGCGAGGCGCCTCGATCACCTCATCTTCGAGCGGGTGCTTGAGCAGCAGCTCGACGCGCCCGTCGAACGGCGCCCACAGGCGGAACACCGCCCCGCCCTCCGGCAGCAGGCTGGCGCCAAAGGGCATGGAATGGGTGATGCGCATGGTGGTCCTTCGCTTGGTCAGACTTGGCCGGGCTTACTCGGGTGACTGGGTCATCAGCACCAGCGAGCGTCCGGCCAGGGGATAGCGCTGGCCCGGATGCCACTCGCGTCGGGTGGGTGCGCCGTCCTTGCCGGCGGTGTCGATGTGGGCCACCCAGAGCTCGCCACGGTGCCGGGGCAAGGCGAACTTGAGCTTGCCGTGGTAGGCGTTGATCATGATGAGCACCGAGTCGCTGTACACCGCCTGGCCCTCGTCATTGAGCTCGCCGGTCATGTAGCCGCTCCAGACCGCGCAGGCGCTGCGGGCGGCCGGGTTGAGCCACTCTTCCTGCTTCATCTCCAGACCCGCGGCATTGAACCAGGTCAGGTCCTTGAAGCCGTTGGCATCGGGGTAGCCGGTCAGGAAGTCGGTGCGGCGCAGGGCCGCGAGCGATTCCCGCAGGGCGATCACTTTCTTGACGAAGGCCCTGAGCGAGGCCGCCTGCGGGCCCTGCCAGTTCAGCCAGCTCATCTCGCTGTCCTGGCAGTAGGCGTTGTTGTTGCCGCGCTGGCTGCGCCCCAACTCGTCACCCGCCAGCAGCAGGGGCGTGCCTTGCGAGAAAAAGAGCGTGCACAGGAAATTGCGCTGCTGGCGCTCGCGCAGGGACAGGATGGCCTCGTCGGTGGTGTCGCCTTCGGCACCGCAGTTCCAACTGATGTTGTGGGACTCGCCGTCGCGGCCTTCCTCGCCATTGGCCTCGTTGTGCTTGTCGTTGTAGCTGACCAGATCGCGCAGCGTGAAACCATCGTGCACGGTGACGATGTTGATGCTGTCGACCGGGCGGCGGCCATCGTGCTGGTAGAGATCGGCCGATCCGCTCAGGCGCCGGGCCATGGCGGGCAAGGTGCCTTCGTCTCCCCGCCAGAAGGCGCGCACATCGTCGCGGTAGCGGCCGTTCCACTCTGCCCAGCCGGTGGGGAAGCCACCCACGCGGTAGCCGCCCTCCCCCACGTCCCAAGGCTCGGCGATCAGCTTGACGCGCGACAGAACCGGGTCCTGCGCGATGGCGGCGAAAAAGCTGCTGCGCCGGTCGAACTGGGCGGCACCGCGCGCAAGCGCCGTGGCCAGGTCGAAGCGAAAGCCATCGACATGCATGTGCTGAACCCAGTAGCGCAGGCTGTCCATGATCAGACGCAGCGCCACCGGGTTGTAGGAATCGAGCGTGTTGCCGGTGCCGGTGTAATCCGTGTAGTAACGCCGATCGTCGGCCACCAGGCGGTAGTAGCCGGGGTTGTCGATGCCCTTGAGGCTCAAGGTCGGCCCCAGGTGGTTGCCCTCTGCGGTGTGGTTGTAGACCACGTCCAGAATCACCTCGATGCCGGCCTCGTGCAGGAGCTTGACCATGCCCTTGAACTCGTCGATGCGGCCGGTGGCGCTGTAGCGCATCTCGGGCGCGAAAAAGCCGATGGTGTTGTAGCCCCAGTAGTTGCGCAGGCCCATCTCGTTCAGGCGGTGGTCATCCAGGAAGGCGTGCACCGGCAGCAACTCCACCGAGGTCACACCCAGTTCCTTGAGGTGGGCGATGGCCGCGTCGCTGGCCAGTCCCGCGTAGGTGCCGCGCAAATCCTCCGGCACATCGGGGTGCAGCTTGGTGAAGCCCTTGACGTGCAGCTCGTAGATCACCGTATCGCGCCAC
>CAYPUS010000428.1:0-2938 GCA_964413815.1 uncultured Aquabacterium sp.
CAGGCAGGTGGACGGCCAGTGGACGGTCACCAAGGCCATCATGAGCCGCAGCGCCCGCGTGCTGATGGAAGGCTGGGTGCGCGTGCCCGGCGACACTTTCTGAGGCAAACTGACCAGGCGCAGGGCCTGCGCATGACGGCCGCATGACGGCTGCATTGGGCGCCCGACCCGCCTTGCGCATCGCGAAACAGAATCGGTAACACCTGGCAATCGCTGAAACAGGTAGGTGCAACCGGAATTCAAGCACGCGATCCCGAGGTGGATTGGTGGCAATATCCGCCCATTCCGAGTTACCCCCGCGATGGAGGCGAAAGCCATGTACTCACCCTTCCAGCGCTACACGCGCATCCGCACCGTGGCCATGTCTGTCGGCATGGTGCTGGGCATGGTCGTCACGACGATGAACCCCCATGTCGCCCACGCCGCCACCACGGCCAGCAAAGCGCTGCTGGCTAAAAAAGTGGTGCCGCTGCCCGAAGCCACGCCCGAGCAGTTGCTGGCCGCGGAACGCGTGCTGACCGGCGGCTACGAGTGCGAGTTCGGCAAGCGCGTCTCCATCGACCCGCAAGCCGGCAACAATGGCTATTTCACGCTCAAGCTGGGCAAGCAGGCCTGGACGATGAAGCCGGTGCTGTCCAACACCGGCGCCATCCGTCTGGAGGACATCAAGGGCACGGCCTTGATGATCCAGATCCTGACCAAGTCCATGCTGATGGACCCCAAGCGTGGCCAACGTCTGGTCGATGGCTGCGTGCACGAGGTCCAGCGCAAGGCCGAGGCCGATCTGGCCAGCCGCCCCCGCAAATCGCTGCTGGACAGCCAGGCAGCAGACTGAGCTGTCCCTCGCCCGCCGCGCCTGCCGCGCCACCCACAAGCCCGCCACTCGGCGGGCTTTTGTTTTGGGCGGGCTAACCTGAACGGTTGAACGGGAAAACAAGCTGGCGAGCCTGGCTGCGGCTTTCAACAATGTCCTCGTCTTCGGCCCTGCGCAGGCAGGGACAAGGCGCAACCAAACCACCAAAAAAATGAAGGACAGACATGACACCGACACACCGCACGGGGCTGCCCCGCCTGCTCGCCCTGACCGCGTTCAGCGTGGCCGCCGTTTTCGGCACAGCCCAGGCCCAGGAGGCCTTTCCCACCGCCAAGGCCAGCGTCAAACCCGTGGACGACAGCTTCTACGTGCCGCCACCGGACGCCGCTCTCAACGCCGTCGCGCCCGGCACCGTGCTGCGCTACCGGCCCATTCCGCTGGGCTCGTATGCCTCTTTCGTCAAGGAGGCTTACCAGCTGATGTACCGCTCGACAGGCCAGAAGGGGCAGGCCACCGCCGCGATCACCACGGTGCTCATTCCCAGCAATGCACCGATTGCTGGCCGCAAGGTGTTCTCCTACCAGTCGTTCTATGACAGCCTGACGCTCAACTGCACGCCGTCCTACCTGACCGTGCGCGGCAGCCTGTTCGAAGAAAGCAATGTCGACCCGGTGCTCAAAGCCGGCCATGTCGTGGTGCTGTCCGACTACGAAGGCCTGCAATCGCAATGGATCGCGGGCAAGAACACCGCCCATGGCGTGCTCGATGGCATCCGCGCCGCGATCAAGTTCAACAAGACCGGCCTGGCCGCCAACGCCGCCGTGGGGATGATGGGCTTTTCCGGCGGCGGCCATGCCACCGGCTGGGCCGCCGAGATGGCCCCCAGCTACGCACCCGAGCTGAACATCGTCGGCGCCGCCATGGGCGGGGTGCCCGCCAACGTGGGCAATGTCGCGCGCAAGGTCGATGGCACGCTCTTCGCCGGCGTATACCTGGCGGCCGTGGTCGGCCTGTCGCGCGCCTACCCCGAGATCGACCCGGCGCGCTACGCGACCCCAGCGGGCCTGGACGCCATGGACGACATCAGCAACCGCTGCCTGCTGGGCATGTTCCAGGGGCAGCCCGAGATCCTGTGGCGCTATGCCGGCAAGAAGGGCACGACCTACCTGAAGGACGCCAACTTCCTGGACCTGCCGGAGATCGCGGACATCATCCGCGAGAACAACATGGGCAGCCGCATCCCCAAGGCGCCGCTGTACGTCTACCAGGGCACGCTGGACGAGATCATGGTGATGAAGGACGTGGATGACCTGGTCAAGACCTATTGCGATGCCGGCGTGAAGGTGCAGTACCACCGCGCCATCAACGACCACCTGCTGATGGCCATCAATCCCGGCCCGGCCCGCAACTATGTGCTGGACCGGCTGGCCGGCAAGGCCGCGCCGAGCAACTGCCGCTGAGCGCAGCCGTCTGCGCTGGGGCGGTGCCCTTGCGGCTTCACGGCTTCACCGCCCCTAAACGGCCCTCGGCACAGCGAAGGGCCGTTTGCCATTTTCCGAGGCGGATTGCGCGATATGAATTCGCCTCGGCGCACCACCCCGGCGCCGCGAACCCCCATTCAAGCGTGCTGCCTGACCAGCTTTGCAAGGTCTTTGCCCGCAGGCACGCCCCACATGGGCGATAATAGAAGGCTGCACGGAAATTGCATCCCTGCAAATTTAGACGCGTTGTCTGTCCCGCTTGCGCCCCACCGTGGTGAGCTGTTTCGTGAAACATCGCCTGGTCCGCTGGAAGGATGCAGCGCATCGCGTCTGATGCGTTTTGCCCCCAACACATCAGGTGAACACCATGTTGCAAGCCTATCGCCAACACGTTGCCGAGCGCGCCGCGCTGGGTATCCCCCCTCTGGCCCTGTCCGCTCAGCAAGTCGCCGAGCTGATCGAGTTGATCAAGAACCCGCCCGCTGGCGAGGAAGCCTTCCTGGTCGACCTGCTGACGCATCGCGTGCCGCCCGGCGTGGACGACGCCGCCAAGGTGAAGGCCTCCTTCCTGTCGGCTGTGGCCCACGGTGACATCGCCGTCAAGCTGATCTCCAAGGCCAAGGCCACCGAGCTGCTGGGCACC
>CAYPUS010000429.1:0-2934 GCA_964413815.1 uncultured Aquabacterium sp.
GAACCTGCCACATCCGCATCGGCAAGGTGCTGTATCAGCCGGAAGCCGCGGGGCATTTCCATCTGTGACTTGAAGCATTGCCTTGCACCGGGAGGAAGCAACGGATTGCACCTCGATCCTCCCCACGCCGCCGTTCCCGGCCTATCTGAACACTGCCCCCTGGTCGAGGGGAACGAACCGATTGCACCCTGTCGATGTGGGCTGATAAGTCTTGCACTTTGTCAGATGCGCCTAGTCCGGTCAGGGCATCTGCGCCGACCCAGTTGAAATCGAGGATCTCGACGTGCTCGCACTTGCTAAGGCGACCCAGCAGGTAGGCCTTCTGAGCGTCGGAAGTCAAGGAATGTTGCGCACTTGCCTCTCTACGTGTGCCACAAAGGTCCGATGCAGACCGAGCGGCAGCTAAGCCATAAAGTGGCCTAACGGCGAAAAATAAGCCATATAGTGCCCAATCGTGAGAAGAGCCGAGCGTGAATGCCCGCGCTCCTTGTTGGAAAGCGATGGCGGCGGTGATGGCACATCAGGCTGAATGATCGTTAAATCAATCACAAAGCAAACAAAGCTCGGTTTAACGAGCATTCACCTCAACTGACGAATGTCATATAAGATGTTCGTTAAATCGAGCCTTGCAGGCTGAATCAATGATTTAACGAGCATGAAAGTCAGCCAATCCGCCACACTCTCCGCCCAGCGGCTGGATGAGTGCGCCCGCATCGGGGCACTGCTGGCCCGTCTGCGCGTTGCTCGCAAGGTCAAGCAAACCGACGCCGCCTTGCGCGCTGGTCTGTCCCGCAACACGGCCTACCGTCTTGAAAAAGGCGACCCCGGCCTGGCCATCGGCCAGGTCCTGCGTTACTTGGAGGCCATTGCTCCGGGCTGCACACTGCTTGACCTGCTCCTGGAGAAAGACCCCGCCTTGCGCACGCTCGCTTCACGAGAGCAAACCCAACGTGTACGCGACCTGACGGCAGCAGAGCTCAAAGCGCTCGACTTCTGAGGGGGCACGCATGGCAACAGAAACCACGCTGATGGTCTTCGCTCACCTTGGGCAGGACTGGGCGCCTTGCGGTCAGCTCCAGATGACCGAAGAAGGCCCCGGCGTCCTCGCGTCCAACTTCGCCTACGGGCTCAACTACGCCCGCCGCCCGGATGCACTGGAGGTGGACCCAGTGAGTCTGGGCCTGCAGGACCGAGCCCAAGTTTTGGGCAAACGGCTGCTGCCAGCCAATGCCCTCCCCCTGTTCGGCGGCATCCGTGACGCAGCGCCTGACGCATGGGGCCGACGCGTCATCGAGGCCAAGCTCAAAGTTCCGGCCAACTCCCTCCCTGAGTCGCAATACCTCCTCCACGCAGGCAGTGACCGCGTCGGCGCACTCGACATCCGTCCGACCATCCAAGACGGGCCAACGCCCGGCCAAAGTGCGACCCACTCGCTGGAATACCTGATGGACGCTGCGGAGCGCATCGAAGAAGGTCTGCCAGTACCGACCCATCTTGAAGCCATCTTCATTGACGGTACGGCGCTCGGCGGCGCTCGGCCCAAAGCTTCAGTACGTGACGAGCACGGCGTGCTCTGGCTGGCCAAGTTCTCAAGCCGGAAGGATGGCTTTGACATCCCATCAATCGAATGCGCGGCACTGCGTTTAGCTGCTGAAGCGGGGCTCACTGTGCCACCGGTGGAGGTACGCACGCTGGGTGCACGCAAGGTCATGCTCATCCGCCGATTCGACCGGTACTGGGCTGAGCCAGGCGCGACACTTGATGTCAACGTCAACCTTCTGGCCACGCAACCGGGTAAAGGCAAAGCTGAGCACCGGCTGGGCTTCGTCAGCGGGCTCACCCTCGTCGGCTGTGATGAAACCGAGTCGCGTACCAAGGCGTACACCGACCTCGCACAAGCGATACGCAGGTACTGCCATCCCAGCGTCATCCGTGCAAACAACGCTGAGCTCTTCAAGCGCATGGTCTACAACATCTTGGTCACCAATGATGACGACCATCTACGCAACCACGGCTTCGTCTACGAGCCACGCCTGGGCGGCTGGCGGTTGAGCCCGCTTTATGACGTGCTGCCCAGACCCAGCCTGGCAACAGAACGGCACTTGCATCTGGACGTCGGCCCGCAAGGCCGCCTGGCCACGCTCGACAATGCGTTGGAAGCACACGAGATGTTCACGCTGTCGCGCGCCAAAGCCTGCGAGCTGATTGCCGACATCTGGCGCATCGTCCGCGAGTGGCGCGTCTATTTCGAAAGCTTCGGCGTCCCGGCAGCGGAAATCGAGAAGATTGCCCCTGCTTTCCGGCACATTGATGATGTCGCTACGCCAGCATTGCGAAAGTTGCTTCCCTGAGCGCTCGCAGCCACGCCAGGAATCATAGGTCATCGCCAAAGGTCTGATCTGAGCTCACAAAACCGAGCCACCCGAAACGATAGTTTTCCGGCACATTGGCCCTAGGATGGGCCATCGGAGGACATGATGAGGAAGAGTCGGTTTTCGGTTGAACAGATCGTTGCTGGGCTCAAGCAGACGGAGATGGGGATGCCCGTTGCGGATCTGTGCCGCAAGCTTGGAGTCAGTGAACCCACGTACTACCGCTGGAAAAAGATGTACGGCAGCCTGGAGCCTGATCAGGCACGGGAGCTCAAGCAACTGCAGGAAGAAAACACCCGGCTCAAGAAGCTGGTGGCAGACCTCAGTTTGGACGAAGCCATCTTGCAGGACGTGGCCGCAAAAAAAATGGGGCTGACATGCGGACGGAGCGGCTCATCGCCAAGATCCATCCGGACAACGCTCGGTCGCTGAAGGTATTTCAGCGCTGCGGTTTCCTGCTTGATAGCCAGACGCCCACCCTGAAGTCATTCGAGATGAGTTCCGAGCCCCCGATGGCCACCCCAAACTGCTCCACTTGTGGCCAGGTCAAACTGCTCCAGGC
>CAYPUS010000430.1:0-2531 GCA_964413815.1 uncultured Aquabacterium sp.
CGCTGTGCGCGCCCTGGTCGATCGCTTCTACGACCTGATGGACCTGGAGCCCGCCTACACCGAGTTGCGTCAGGCGCACGGTCCTTCGCTTGCGGATGCGCGCGACAAGCTCTACTGGTTCCTCAGCGGCTGGCTGGGTGGCCCCGATCACTACATCGAACGCTTCGGCCACCCGCGGCTGCGCGCGCGCCACCTGCCCTTTGCCATCGGCATCAAGGAACGTGACCAGTGGCTCGCGTGCATGATGCAGGCGATGAACGAGTTGAAGGTCGATCCGGATCTGGCCGCGCGCCTGCATCAGGCGTTCTTCCAGACCGCCGACTGGATGCGCAACAAGGGCGTTTGAAGGGCGTTTGAAGGGCGCTTGGCGACCAGGGTGCCGCCAGCGGCGGTTCAGCCGCCTGCCGCTGTGCCGGTCTTGCCGGTGGCCAGCAGCACGATCAGCGCGCCCACGCCGCCTTCGTCCGCCCGGGCCTGCACGAAGGCCAGCACGCGGTCGCACTGCACCAGCCAGCGCTTGACCTTGTCCTTGAGCACGGGCTGCTTGCCGGGTGAACCCAGGCCCTTGCCATGCACGATGCGCACGCAGCGCCAGCCCTTGATCTGCGCATCGCGCAGGAACTGGCTGGTCTGGGTGCGGGCTTCGTCGGTGCGCATGCCGTGCAGATCGAGTTCACCCTGCAGCGCCCAGACGCCGCGGCGCAGCTTGCGCACCACATCGATGCCGATCTCGGGGCGGCGCCAGGACAGGGTCTCGTCGGTCTCCAGCAGGCTCTCGACATCGAACTCGTCGGACAGCGACTCCTGGAGCACGGCCTTTTCGTCCTGATGGCGATGGGCCGGGATCGGCTGCGGCCGGCTCTTGCGCACCTCGACACGGCCGGTATCCGGCAGAGCGTGCACCTGGCCCACACTGCGCTTGAACAGGGCGCTCTCGGCTTCCTTGCTGCGCTGGGTGGCTTCGCGCTGTGCCCGTTCCTTGCGCTCCTGTTCAGCACGCGTGGCCGCCTCTTTGGCGGCCTGTTTCAAGGCGCGCTTGAGGTCGGCGAAGTCGCGCAGCGTGGTGTTGGATGAGGGCTTGTCGGCTTGGCTCACAGCCGCAAGCCTACAACAATATCAAGGTGATCCCGCCCGCGGCGCCCCCCTACATCAACCCACGCTCGGCGAACGAGATCGCCCCATGGCGGCTCACGACGAAGTGATCGAGCACCCGCACATCCACCAGTTGCAGGCTGCTCTTGAGCGTCTGGGTGAGCAGTTCGTCGGCGCGCGAGGGCTCCAGCGCACCCGATGGGTGGTTGTGCGAGAGGATGACGCTGGCGGCGTTGAGCTCAAGCGCGCGCTTGACGATCTCGCGCGGGTAGACGCTGGTTTGCGTCAAGGTGCCGCGGAACAGCTCCTCGCAGGCGATCAGGCGCTGCTGGGCATCCAGGAACAGGACGGCGAAGACCTCGTGGGGCAGGCCGCCCAGGCGCAGTTGCAGGTAGTCCTTGACCAGTTGGGGCGAGCTCAGCACCGACTGCGTCTGCAGTTGCCCGTTCAGGCCGCGGCGCGCCATCTCCATCACCGCCAGCAGCTCGGCGTGCTTGGCCGGGCCGATGCCCTTGACCGTGCGCAGCCGCGCGGGGTTCGCCTGCAGCAGGCCGCTCAAACCACCCAGCTCGTCGAGCACCTTCTCGGCCAGTTGCAGGACGCCCAGGCCTTTCATGCCGGTGCGCAGCAGCAGGGCCAGCAGTTCGGCATCGGCCAGCGTGGCGGGGCCGTGTGAGAGCAGTTTTTCCCTGGGGCGCAGGGCCGTGGGCAGGTCTTTCATGGTCTTTGTTTCCCTGGATGTGTTTCTCAAACCTAAAATTGTCGTTTTCCTGCTCCCACAACCCCATCCTCCCTAGGTGTGCCTTCCGAAGGGTGAAAACGCCAAAACTGGATGGGGCGCCAACATGACCCAAGCCGTCCCCACCGTCGCCCCCGGTTCTTTCCTGACCTTGCATTACCGTCTGGCTGGTCCCGACGGCGACGATCTGGTCAACACCTTCCATGACAAGCCCGCCACGCTGTCCATCGGCTCGGGTGAACTCTCGCCCGCGCTGGAGGCCCGCCTGCTGGGCCTGGCCGAAGGCACCCGCACGACCATCGAACTCGATCCGGGCGAGGCCTTCGGCCCGCGCAATCCCGAAATGATCCAGAAGGTGGCCTTGTCGCTGCTGCGCCAGCTGGGTGATCCCGACGAGACCTGGAACGTGGGCGACGTGGTCCAGTTCCCCACCCCGGACGGGCAGGGCGGCTTTGCCGGCGTCGTGCGCGAGATCTTGGGCGAAGGCGAGGCCGGCTGGGCTGTCTTCGATTTCAACCACCCGCTTGCTGGCCAGCCCGTCACCTTCGAGGTGCAGCTGATCGGTGTGCTGTGAGCCGGGGCGGGCAAGACATGAGCCAACTGAGCCAAGTGCAGGACGTGCTGCTGGCCGAGCCGCGCGGCTTTTGCGCGGGCGTCGACCGCGCCATCGAGATCGTCGAGCGCGCGCTGGCGCAGTTCG
>CAYPUS010000430.1:2541-2910 GCA_964413815.1 uncultured Aquabacterium sp.
CACCTACGTCGTCGCCGACCTGAAGGCCAAGGGCGCGATCTTCATCGAGGACCTGGCCGAAGTGCCGCCCGGCGCCACGCTGATCTTCAGTGCCCATGGCGTGAGCCAGGAAGTGCGGCGCGAGGCCGATGCGCGGGGCTTCCAGGTCTTCGACGCCACCTGCCCGCTGGTCACCAAGGTCCACATCGAGGTGGCCAAGCTGCGCCGCGAGGGCTATGAGTTCGTGATGATCGGCCACAAGGGCCACCCGGAAGTCGAAGGCACGATGGGCCAGCTCTCCGATGGCATCTTCCTGGTCGAGGACGAAGCCGACGTGGCCCGCGTGAACGTGACCGACCCGGCCAAGCTGGCCGTGGCCACGCAGACCAC
>CAYPUS010000431.1:0-2905 GCA_964413815.1 uncultured Aquabacterium sp.
GCACGACCTCACCCGGCTTGACGTCCACGCCGTCGACCCAGTTGCTCACCAGCTTGACCTCACGGCCCAACAGCTCGCCCAGGCGCTTGGCCACGGGGGCCAGCGAATCCTCGGGCTTGAACTCGCCTTCGGTGGGGCGGCCCAGGTGCGAGGTCACCATCACGGCGGCACCGGCCTTGAGCGCCAGCTGAATGGCCGGCACGGAAGCGCGCACGCGCGTGTCTTCCGTGATGTTGCCCGCGTCGTCCTGCGGCACATTGAGGTCGGCGCGGATGAACACGCGCTGGCCCGCTGCTTTGCCCTGGGCCACGAGGTCTTCAAATCGGAGGATGTTCATGATGGCTGCTTGGATCGCCTGACACGCCGGCGTTGAATCGAAGAAAGCCGCCATTGTATGGGGTCGGCGCTACCAGCCCACCCCCAGCTTGAGCCCCAGGTAGACCACCATGCCCACGGCGATGGTGCTCAGCATGTCCTTGCGCCACCACGCCCACGCCGCCGCGGCCGGCGCGGCCACGAAACGCGCATCCTGCCAATGCTGAGGCCACTGCCCCTGCGTGAGCAGAACCTCGGGCAACACCACCGCCGCCAAGGCCGCCAGCGGTGCGTACTTCATGCCCCGCTCCGCCCAAGCGGGCAGCTTCCAGGCCCGCTCACTCAGGAAGAAAAAAGACCGTGTCACCACGGTGACCACCACCAGCCCCAGCACGGCCAGCGCCATCTCCCAATCGCTCATGGGGCATGCCCCGGTGCAGCCGGTATTCATGGCCCCACCTTTCCGGCACGGGCGTTGACGCGCTCGACCTGGTCCAGCATCAGGCCACACGCCACCGCCGCCGCCACGGCCACCACGATGTACAGCTTGTAAGGCAGGCCAAAGCAGGCCACGGCCGCGGTCCCGGCCAAAGCCGCCGTGACCAGCGTGCGCCGATCCTTGGCCAGGGACACCAGCAGCCCCAACAAGGCCAGGGTGCCCGCGAAGCCCAGGCCCCAGGTTTCGGGAAAGACCGTCGCAAAGAAGATGCCCCCCAGCGCCGCGACATTCCACCCCACCCAATGGACCGCTGCCAAGCCAACGAAATAAGCCAGGGGCCCCACATGCGCCCGCGAGGCCGGCTGCTCGACCGGATACCGGTGCAGCAAGAGCACATAGACGACGTCGCCGCTCAGGTAGCCCGCCAGCATCCGCCAGCGCCAGGGCAAGCACATCATGTGGGGCCTGAGCTGCACGCTGAAAATCACGAACCGCAGGTTCACGCACAAGGCCGTCATCCAGACGACCCACAGGGGCGCGCCCGCCATCATCAAAGGCACGGCCGCCAACTGCGCACTGGCACCGAACACCGTCAAGCTCATCAGTGCGGCGATCGGCACCGGCATGCCCGACTTGGCCATGGCCACCCCCGTGACCATCGCCCAGGCCAGCATGCCGGGCATGATGCGGGACATGTCCCGCATGCCCTGCCTGCAGGCCTCATGACGCCACAGGAACGGGTCGAACAGGGTCAAGGCGGCGCGCTCGGCGGTCATGGGCTCATTGTCTGCGGGATGCCGCGCGGTTACTGCCAGGGCGTGGGCCGACCTGATGTGCCGAAGGTCTTGTTGCGTGCTGCCGCCTCAGTGCTTGCCGCCGCGCTTGGGAGGGGCGTCCTCGATGACCTCTTCGTCTTCGTCATCCTCGGCACCTGGTGCCGAGGCGGGCGCCGCGGGCGCCAAAGGCTGGCGGGGCACCACGGGGGCGACACCCTCGAGCTTGTTTTCCCGCATGTACTCGTCCATCTCCCGCCACCCGCCAAAGACGGCGGACTTGTCCGCCTTGGGGTTCAAGGTGTAGCAGTCCTCGATGGCGCGCAACGCATGGCGACAGGCACTGCCGATCGCGCGCGCTTCGGCCTCCACCCTTTCGTGGGCCTTCTGCGGCGTCTCGATACCCAACTGGTCACAGCCGGTGAGCACCACGCACAAGACCATGCCGCCCAGCGTCCGGACGAAGGTCGGCCGACGCCGGGTGGCGGCATCAAGCCAGGAGTTCAAAAGGCGGGAGGTGGCTCGCATCATCGGATGGCTATCAGGCATGTGGGCGCCATTCAGGGCGCCCCTCCATCCATTAACGGCAACATTCGGCCGAGCTTGAATACCGCCGCGGTGAAGTGCCTTCGCCAGCACCCACGGCCACGGAACGCTCAGTGAATCAGCCTGTCTTCGTCGTCGACGAAGAGCTCATCCAGAATGAGCGCATCCGGCTCCTCGTCCAGGCTCCAGAAGACCAGCAGCAGCAGGATCTTGAAGTCATCGAGCGCCATGGGCGCCCTCGGCACGGCCACGACGCGGTCCATGACCACCTCGCGCAAGGTGGGGGTCAGGACGCCCGCAGATTCAAGGAACTGGAGAAATCCGAGGGCTTCGGGCCCGAGCCGTTCAAGTTCGACGTCGCTGTACACGCGCGTGCTGCCTTCCGAAGGCGCCAGCACGGCATGCTGCGTGGCTGTCTGCAGACCATCGAGCCAGGCCAGCGCTTCGGTGATTTCGTCGTTCTCGAAGCCGACAGCCGAGAGCTTGCGCACGAGCAGATCCGCACCCGGGCAGGCATCCGGCCGCCAGTAATGTTCGTAGAGGTAGACCAGGACATCAAACATGGGATCACTATATCGCATGGTAGCCACCCGTGCATGCGCGGTTCCATTCAGCGAACGAAGGCCGCATATGCACAAAACATGTCGCTGGAACACGGCCCGAGGCCGTTAAATGCCCAGACCAAATGCGCCAAACAAAGAGCGGCGCGGCGCCGGCGCAAACAGATTGCGCCAGAGAATGGTCAGGGAATAGGCAAATGGAAAACCGAAACGAAAAAAGCCCCTGCAACGCAGGGGCTTGATTCGCAATAGGTAGCCTGACGATGTCCTAC
>CAYPUS010000432.1:0-2845 GCA_964413815.1 uncultured Aquabacterium sp.
CTGCAACTGCCCGGGCTGCGGGGCCTCGCGGAACTCGACCAGCCGCGAGTTGACCCGGCTTTGCAGCAGGAACTGGGTGTACTGGTCCACCGAATCGTGGTCCATGCCACCACCCTTGTGCCGGCCGGCCTGGTAGCGCAGATAGAGCTGGTAGTGCTCGGGCGTGAAGCACAGGCGCAGCACGCGCGCCTCCAGGTGCTGGTGCTGTTTCCAGGCCCGCTTCTGGCTGCGGTTGGGTTGGTAGCGTCCCACCGGAATGCGCAGTGGCACGCAGGCGCGGCAGCCATCGCAATACGGGCGGTAGGTGAACATGCCGCTGCGGCGAAAGCCATTGCTGACCAGGCCCGAATACACATCGGCGTTGATCATGTGGCTGGGCGTGGCCACCTGCGAGCGAGCCGCCTTGTTGTCAAGGTAGCTGCAAGGGTAGGGCGCCGTTGCATAGAACTGCAAGGAGGCCAGTGGCAGGTCTTTGAGATGCGTCACGCGCTGCGCTCGAGAAGAGACCAGAGATCTTCATGATAGGCCCAAACCGCGGGCGCTTTCTGATCGACCACCGTGCCCAGATGGGCCTCGAATTCATCTCGTGGAATGGGCCGGGCGCCGAGGGAGGCGAGGTGGTTGGTCTGCTGCTGACAGTCGATCAGCGCGATGCCATGGGCGCGGCAAAAACACACCAGGGCCGCCAGCGCGATCTTGGAAGCATCGGTGCGCCACGCGAACATGGACTCGCCATAGAACATGCGCCCCAGGTTGACGCCATACAGGCCGCCGACCAGTTCGCCGTCCACCCAGGTCTCGAACGAGTGGGCCACGCCCATGCGGTGCCACTGCCCGTACACATGGCGCATCTCCGGCACGATCCAGGAGCCGTTCTGCCCATCCCGGGGGGTGCTGGCGCAGGCCTGGGTGACCCGGTCGAAGGCATGGTCCACACGGATCTCGCAGCCAGGCGTGCGCCGAAAGCGCTGGATCGCCTTGCGCAAGGAACGCGAGACCTTGAAGGCATCCACCGGCAGCACCATGCGTGGATCAGTGGTCCACCACAACACGGGCTGGCCCGGGCTGAACCAGGGGAAGATGCCCTGCCGGTAGGCCTGTGTCAGTCGGGCCGGGCTCAGGTCGGCGCCAGCGGCCAGCAGGCCGGGCGCGTCCGAATCGGGGCCCAGCGCGGTGGACGTCGCGGGGAAGGGCGCCTCGGGTTCGAGCCAGGGGATCATGGGCGTACGGCAGTCGGCAGGGGCAAGGCGGGGCGCCAGGGCCCACGGGTGGTGTGAGGGGGGCGTGGTGGCGGGTGGCAGGCGCAAAAAAAGCCCGATGGCGAGCCACCGGGCTTAAAGGTACCTTAGAAAAGGTTCAGGAGGTACCGAGGAGACAACCTTTCAGGGAGTGCCGCTTGTCCAGAGCGGCTTCTCTCAGATGTGGTTGGGCGACGCGAACTTCAAGCGGGCCGGATACAGCAGCTTGCAAAATCCTGCAGCGAGGGCGCTTGAGCGGCATCGCCGGTGCCGGATCAGGCAGCCTTGCGGGTCTTGCTCGAAGCAGCCTGCGTGGCCTTGACAGCCGTGTTGGTGATGGCCTGGAAGTTGGCTTCGGCCACGTCGGCAGCCTGCTTGGCAGCCTTTTGCACCGAGTCAAAGGCATTGTTGGCGGCGGCCACGGCCGACTTCACCAGCACGACGGCGTTTTCGGTGCCGGCGGGCGCGTTCTTCACAGCGTTGTCCACCACCGAGACGAACTTCTTCTGGGCATCGGCCAGTTGGGCCTCGGCCAGCTTGCCCACTTCGGAGCTGGTGGTCGAAGCGATGTCGTACAGGTGACGGCCATAGGCGGCGGCCTTCTCGGCGGAAGGTTGCAGCAGGCTGGCTTGGAGCGCCAGCAGTTCCTGGGGGTCCTTCGCGGCCAGCACGGCCTTGGCATGCTCGGCGGCTTCGTCCATCGTGGTCTTGGCGACCTGCAGGTTCAGCTCGAGGACCTTTTCGACGCCTTCAAACGCCTTTTGCCCCAGATCGAACAGGGTTGCGATATTGGCTTTCTGGGTGGCCAGCAGTTGTTCAGCGGTCAGCATGACAAATCTCCGTACGTGTTGAATGGGTGAGGCGCAGCATTTCGCGGGCCTTGCACATCGGGATCACCCTGGCTGTGCGCCTTTGTTGCGCTGCAACATAGCTCCAAGTATATGCATCCGGTCCGGCATTGCAAGTGTTTTTTGTGCGGCGCAGCAAAAATGCGGCGCATATCTGCCAAATGCGACATTTTTCACGCAATACACGGGGCCAGCAGAGGGCGGCCACCCCCTCGGGCGAGTCGGCAGTGCTCCTGTGCGGCCGCCCGCATCGCCTACACTTGCCGTCGATTCAAATTCTTCAACCTTGTGATCGATCCATCATGAGCCTGCTCAATGTTCCCGCCGGCGCCAAGGCGCCCGATGCCTTCAATGTCATCATCGAAATCCCCGCCAACGCCGATCCCATCAAGTACGAGATCGACCACGAAACGGGCGCCGTGTTTGTTGACCGCTTCATGGGCACGGCCATGCACTATCCCTGCAACTACGGCTATGTGCCCCAGACCATCGCCGCCGATGGCGACCCGGTCGACGTGCTGGTGGTGACCCCCTTCCCCCTGCAGCCGGGTGTGGTGATTCCCTGCCGTCCGCTGGGCATCCTCAAGATGGAAGACGAGGCAGGTGGCGACTCCAAGCTCGTGGCCGTGCCCACCGAGAAGATCTGCGCCATGTACAAGCACATCCAGAAGCTGGAAGACCTGCCTGAGCTGCTGATCCAGCAGATCAAGCACTTCTTCGAGCACTACAAGGATCTGGAGCCCGGCAAGTGGGTCAAGG
>CAYPUS010000433.1:0-2841 GCA_964413815.1 uncultured Aquabacterium sp.
GGCACCGGCCGGCAGCGCGCTGCGTCGCATCGGCCTGGGTCTGTCGGGCATGTACTGCGCGGCCTGCGCCATCACCATCGAAAACGCCCTCAGGCAGGTGCCGGGTGTGGGCGATGTGCAAGTGCAGGCGGCTTCGCAGCGCGCGCGCATCCTGCTTGACCCGGCCAAGGTGCGCCTGTCGGAACTGGTGGCCGCCGTCCAGCATGTCGGCTACCGCGCCTGGCCCGACGCCGCGGCGCGCGCCGGCAATGAGCGCCTGCGCGAGCGCCGCAAGCTGCTGTGGCAGCTGTCCGTGGCCGCCTTCTGCATGATGCAGGTGATGATGGTCACGACCATGCAGTACGTGGCCGGCCCGGGCGAGATTCCTGAAGACCTCTGGGACCTCATGAACTGGGCCAGCTGGGTCCTGAGCCTGCCGGTGATGGCCTTTTCCTGCGGGCCCTTCTTCGCCGGCGCCTGGCGCGCCATGTGGCAGGGGCGGGTCTCGATGGACACGCCGGTCGCGCTGGGCATGGGGGTGACCTTCATCGCCAGCACCGCCAGCACCTTCGGCGGCGAGGCCATCTTCGGGCGCGAGGTCTATTTCGATTCGCTGACGATGTTCGTCACCTTCCTGCTGGCAGGCCGCTGGCTGGAGAGCCGTGCGCGCGAGAAGGTCACGCAATCGCTGGAGGCGATGTGCGTGCGCCTGCCCGAAGCGGTCGAGCGTCTGCACGCCGAGGAAGGCGAGGGCGCCGACCTGTCTTCAGCGCGCACCGAGTCGGTGCCTTTGTCGTCGCTGCGCCATGGCGACCGCGTCCGTGTGGCGGTGGGGCAGGCCTTCCCGGCCGATGGCCAGGTGCTGGCCGGCGAGACCGAGGTCGATGAATCCATGCTGACGGGCGAATCCCGCGCCATCCCCCGGGTGGCCGGGCAGATGGTTGTAGCCGGCAGCCTGAACCTGGGTGCTCCGGTGTGGATGGCCATCGAGCGTCTGGGCCCGGACACGCGCTACCAGCAGATCGTCTCTCTGGTGCAGCAGGCCATGACGGAAAAGCCGGGGTGGATGCGCCAGGCCGATCGCGTCGCGGGCCCTTTCCTCTGGGGTGTGCTGATCCTGGCGCTGGGCGGGGCCCTGGTCTGGCAATGGATCGATCCGGCCCGATCGGTCTGGGTGGCCGTTTCGGTGCTGGTCGTGACCTGCCCGTGCGCCTTGTCGCTTGCAGCTCCTTCGGCCTTGCTCGCCGCAGCTGGCGCCATGGCCCGTCAGGGCGTGCTCGTGCGGCGCCTGGACGCGCTCGAAGCGCTGGCCCGCGTCGATGAGGTCTATTTCGACAAGACGGGCACCCTGACCGAAGGCGAGTTGCGCCTGGTCAGCCTGATCGGCCGCCAAGGTCTGGTGCAGACGGCCGCCAGCGGCCTGCCCGCGACACAGCCCGCCTTGTGGCAGACCGCCGCCGCCCTGGCATCGCACTCACAGCACCCCTTGTCGCGCTCGCTGGTCGAGGCCGCGCGCGCCGCGGGGGGCTGGCCCGCACAGACCTGGCTGGACGTGCGGGAACTGGCCGGCAAGGGCGTCACAGGCACCGATGAACAAGGCCGCGTCTGGCGCCTGGGCTCGCTGGCCTTTGCCCTCGATGGCGCGGCATTGCCTGCCTGGGCCGCGGCCAGCCCCGACGTGGACGACGCGCGCGTCTGGCTGGCCGCGTGGGATGCCTCGGGCCAGTTGCTGCCCGACGCCCTGGTGGGCTATGTCTTCGATGAGGCGTTCCGCGAGGAAGCGCGTCCGGCCTTGCGGCGCCTGAGCGAGCTCGGTTGCGAGGCCGCACTGTTGTCGGGCGACCACCAGAATCGGGTGGATGCGGCAGCCTCCCACCTGAGTGAGGGGGGCAGGCTCCGGGTGGCGCAGGCGCAGGCCACGCCCGAGGACAAATTGCGTGTGATTGCCGCAGCGCAGGCCGCCGGCCACCGCGTCGCCGTGGTGGGCGATGGCATCAACGACGCCCCTGTGCTGGCCAAGGCCAATGTGTCCATCGCCCTGGATCAGGGCGCGGCCCTGGCACAGTCCCAGGCGGACATGATCGTGCTGGGCGGGCGCCTGATGGGCGTGCCGCTCGCCGTCGAAACGGCTCGGCGCGCCATGCGCGTCGTCAGGCAGAACCTCGCCTGGGCCGCAATCTATAACGCAAGTTGCATACCACTTGCCTTGGTGGGCTGGATGCCGCCGTGGCTTGCAGGCCTCGGCATGGCGCTGAGTTCCTTAGGGGTAGTACTGAATGCGCTTAGACTCGGCGCCTTCCGCAAGTGAGGCGGAACCCCATGGAAATCCTTTACGTCCTGATTCCCGTATCCGTGCTGCTCGTGCTGGTGATCCTGGCCGTGCTCGGTTGGGCTGTGACCAGCGGCCAGTTCGAGGACATCGAACAGGAAGGATTGCGCATTCTGCAACCCGATGGCGAAAAAGACGAGCCCAACTTTGAGCCACGTCAAGAATGACTAATGGTTTGCCCTCACAATTCAGGTTGTAACAAAGGAGAACAAGAGATGGCTTCCCCCCACTCTGCCACCTACAACGACACCGTCGTCCGACAATTCGCGATTGCCGCGGTCGTCTGGGGCGTCGTCGGCATGGCAGTCGGCGTGCTCATCGCATCCCAACTCGCATGGCCGGAACTCAATTTCGGCATTCCCTGGCTGTCCTACGGGCGGCTGCGTCCTCTGCACACCAACGCGGTGATTTTCGCGTTCGGTGGCTGTGCCCTGTTCGCGACGTCCTACCATGTCGTGCAACGAACGTGCCAGACCCGCCTGTTCGCAGGCCCTCTGGCCTCTTTCACGTTCTGGGGCTGGCAACTGGTGATC
>CAYPUS010000434.1:0-2840 GCA_964413815.1 uncultured Aquabacterium sp.
GCGAACACATCGCCTGCCTCTTCGAGAAGGACGGCTGGGCCTTCAGCCTCATCTACGGCGTGACCTTCGGCGGCTTCATCGGCCTGACCTCTTTCCTGCCGAGCTACTACTACGACCAGTTCCACGTCAGCAAGATCGAAGCGGGGCAGTTGACGATGCTGGCGGCATTCATGGCCGCGGCCACCCGCATCTTCGGCGGCTGGATCTCCGACCGCTGGGGTGGCGTCAACACGCTCACCGCGGTCATCATCACCGCGATCATTTCGCTGGTGCTGTGCGGCCTGGCCGATCAGTCCCTGGCGGCCACCACGCTGCTGCTGATGGTGTGCTTCGCGGCGCTCGGCGCGGGCAACGGTGCGCTCTTCCAGTTGGTGCCGCTGCGCTGGCCACTGAGCACGGCGGTGGCCGGCTCGATGATCGGCGAGATCGGGGCGCTGGGCGGCGGCCTGGTGCCCAACGTCATGGGCCTGTCCAAGCAGCACAGCGGCTCGTATCTGCTGGGCTTCATCTCCATCGCAGCGCTGGCCACGCTGGCCCTGGTGATGATGCGCATCATGCAACTCCGCTGGACGCGCACCTGGGCCGAAAAGGGTGGCCGGGCTCGCACTCCCCCCGCAGCCGGCGCACACGGCGGCGCCGGTGCGACGCCCGCTTTCAGCCCTTCGGCAAAAACAGCAGCCAGTAGGCCAGCAACACGTTGATCAGTGCCGAGATGGCCAGCGCGATCTTCAGCATGGCCTGGGGATCGCGGGCCAGCAAGGGCGTGGCCATCGGGGCGGCCAGCGGCCGCGAGGCGCCACGTTCCAGGGCGAGCAACAGCTCTTCGGCCGTTTCGAAACGCTGACGCGGATCGCGCGCCACCGCCTTGAGCACCAGGTGATCCAGCCAGATCGGCACATCGGGTCGCAGGCGCGAAGGCGGCACCGGATCGCGGCGGTAACGGGTCACCTGATAGGGCTCGATCTCACCGTAAGGCAGGCGCCCGGTCAGCCATTGGTAGAGGGTCACGCCCAGCGCGAACAAGTCGCTTTGCGCCGTGCCACGCGAGACGGCAGGATCCTCACCCCACTGCTCCGGGTTCATGTAGCTGGGGGTGCCCGCGTGCAGCACGCGCAGCGCTTCTGGCTCTTTGCCCGACAAGGCCACGCCCAGATCGAGCAGGCGCCACTGGCCGTCGGCACCATGGTGCACGTTGTCAGGCTTGATGTCGCGGTGGATGACGCCAAACTGGTGCAGGCGGCCCAAGGCGCGCGCCACGGCACATGCGGCCGTGACGATGTCATGCACCGGTGAACGTTCGTGCCTGGCAAGCATCTCGGCCAGGGTCTGGCCGTCGTGCCAATCGAACAGCGCATAGAAGCTGCTGGCATCTTTGGGCTCGTGCACGCGCACCAGGCCGGGTGGCTCGCGTTCGGTCAGGCGCGCGCCGAGCCAGGCTTCGTGGGCCAGCATCGCTCGCTCCTGCGGGTCACTGGCGCGGGCCTCATGCAGGGTCTTGAGCGCCAGCACCGCGCCGCTTTGCAGGTGGCACACCTTGTAGAGCCGGTGCACACCGTTGGCCAGCACGCAGGCCTCGACGCGCATGCCATCGATCGCGTCGCCCACAGCCAGCTTGGGGGGCACCGGCAGTTGGCGTCCCCGTCGCTCGGCATCTTCCAGCAGCGCCGCCGCCAGGCCCTTGACACGGATGACCAGGGCCGTGGCGTTGTCGCGGCTGCCGGCCGCCAAGGCCTTGGCCACCAGCGCCTGGCTGGCTTCCTGCGCGCTGCCCTGCTCCGCCAAGGCCCGTATCTGGGATGGTTTGAGCACGCCATGCACGCCATCGCTGGTCAGCACGAACGTGTCGCCAATCTGCATGTCGCCCTCGAGGTAGTCGACATGGAGGACATCGTCGAGCCCCATGGCGCGCGTCAAGCCGTTCTGGAAGGCGAGTGGCCCCAAGGTGTGATCCTGCGTGAGCTGTGTGCACTCGCCCGCTCGCACGAGGTAAGCCCGCGTATCGCCCACATGGGCCAGGGTGTAGCCATGGCCCCGCAGCACCATCGCCGTCAGTGTGCACATGGCGACCGCATCCTTGTCATCCTTGCCGCGCATGGCCTGACGGCGCCGGTTGTGGTCGGCAAGCCAGGCGTTCTGCGCGGCGATGAGCCGGTCCAGGGCGACGGTGGTGTCCCAGGTGGCCGGCGTGGCGTAGTAATCGCGCAGCAAGCTCCGGACGGTGGTCTCGGCGGCCTCTCGGCCCAGGCCGCCGGCGCTGACGCCATCGGCCAGTGCGGCGACCACGCCCCAGGCCGCTTCCTGGGCATCGGGGCATGCGACCCCGGCGTGATCTTCCAGCACCGATCGGGGCCCGCGCTCGCTGGCGCAGCCCACTTCCAGATCAAAACTCATCCTCTTCCTTCAGCGTGACAGCGTTGTGGGGGCCTTCGCACCAAGCGTGGCACCAATAGCGTGCCGACCCTCCTTGTGGGGCGCCATGCGTGCAAGAAGCACGCCCGGCATCGGTGCACCCCGCGCCCCGGGACGTGGTGAATGTCCGGCTCAATGTGGTGCGCCCCGTTTTTGTGCTGGCCCGGATATTGCTGAATCGGACGCACAAGACCCATAGATATCGCGCTGACGGAGCATTCTCATGAAGAAGATGAAACTGGTGGTGGTGGGCAACGGCATGGCCGGGGCCCGCACGCTGGAGGAGCTGCTGAAGGTGGCCCCCGATCTCTACGACATCACCGTCTTCGGTGCGGAATGCCATCCCAACTACAACCGGATCCTGTTGTCGCCCGTGCTCGCGGGTGAACAGACCCTCGACGAGATCATCCTCAATCCCGTGGCATGGTATG
>CAYPUS010000435.1:0-2836 GCA_964413815.1 uncultured Aquabacterium sp.
GGAGCAGGTGCTGCTGCAAGCCGAAGTGCTGGAACTCAAGGCGCCCGTGGTCTCCATGGCCAAGGGCCTGGTGATCGAAGCCCGTCTGGACAAGGGCCGCGGCCCTGTGGCCACGGTGCTGGTGCAGTCCGGCACGCTCAAGCGTGGCGATGTGGTCCTGGCTGGCTCCAGCTATGGCCGTGTCCGCGCCATGCTCGACGAGAACGGCAAGAACGCGACCGAGGCCGGTCCTTCCATCCCGGTGGAAATCCAGGGCCTGACCGAGGTGCCGGGTGCCGGCGACGAATTCATGGTGCTGAGCGACGAACGCCGCGCCCGTGAAATCGCCACCTTCCGCCAAGGCAAGTACCGCGACGTCAAGCTGGCCAAGCAACAGGCCGCCAAGCTCGAGAACATGTTCGAGAACATGGGCCAGGGCGATGTCCAGACGCTGGGCCTGATCATCAAGGCCGACGTGCAAGGCTCTCAAGAAGCCCTGGCCACGTCGCTGCTCAAGCTGTCGACGGCCGAGGTCAAGGTCCAGATCGTTCACGCCGCCGTCGGTGGCATCAGCGAGTCGGACGTCAACCTCAGCATCGCTTCGAAGGCGGTCATCATCGGCTTCAACACCCGTGCCGATGCCGGCGCGCGCAAGCTGGCCGAGCACAACGGCGTGGACATCCGCTACTACAACATCATCTACGACGCCGTGGACGATGTGAAGGCAGCCATGTCCGGCATGCTGGCGCCCGAGCAGCGCGAGGAAGTCATCGGTTCCGCCGAGATCCGTCAGGTGTTCATCGCCTCCAAGATCGGCACGATCGCTGGCTGCATGGTCACCAATGGCGTGGTCCGCCGCAACGCGCGTCTGCGCCTGCTGCGCGAGAACGTGGTCATCTACACCGGCGAGCTCGAAGGCCTCAAGCGCTTCAAGGACGATGTCAAGGAAGTCCGTGAGGGCTTTGAGTGCGGTCTGAACATCAAGGGCTACAACGACATCAAGGAAGGCGATGTCCTGGAGTTCTTCGAGATCAAGGAAGTGGCACGGACGCTGTAAGCCGGCGACAGGCCATACCCCCACAACCCCGCCTGACCCAGGCGGGGTTTGTGTTTGGTGGAAGGATGGCTTTCGCTCTGCAAAGATAGCCTGGACTGCCGCAGGAATTCACCATGCGCCATAAACGTTCGACCCCAAACCGCAGCAACCGCGTCGCCGACCAGATCCAGCGTGACGTGGCCGAGCTGATCCGCGAGCTCAAGGACCCGCGCATCGGCATGGTCACCATCAATGGTGTCGAGGTCACGCCCGATTACGCGCACGCCAAGATCTATTTCTCGCTGCTGATCGGCAACCCGCAGGAGTGCGAGGCCGGCCTGAACGAGGCCGCCGGCTACATCCGCAACGGCCTGTTCAAGCGCCTGCAGATCCACACCGTGCCGACCTTGCATTTCCACTTCGACCGCACCACCGAGCGTGCGGCAGAGATGAGCGCCCTGATCACCCGCGCAGTGGCCGACAAGGCCAAGGACGCGGACGATCAGCCCGGTACCGAGCCGAAAGGCGAGGGCGCCTGAGCCGTCCCCGAGCAGCCGTCATGAGCAAGCCCGCCCGCCAACCCCGCCGCCAGCTGCATGGCGTCATCCTGCTGGACAAGCCCTTGGGCCTGTCGAGCAATGACGCGCTGCAGAAGGTGCGCAGGCTGCTGCGCGCGGAAAAGGCCGGTCATACCGGCACGCTCGACCCGCTGGCCACGGGCCTGCTGCCGCTGTGCTTCGGCGCGGCCACGAAGTTCTCGCAGGTCTCGCTGGACGCCGACAAGCGCTATGTGGCGACCTTGAAACTGGGCCAGACCACCACCACCGGCGATGCCGAAGGCGAGGTGCTTCAGACCCGTCCGGTCGATGCGGCACGGGTGAATGCCCAGGGCATCCAGGCCGCCTGCCAAGCCTTCACTGGCGAGATCGCGCAGATCCCGCCGATGCATTCGGCGCTCAAGCATCAGGGCCGTGCGCTCTACGAGTACGCCCGCGAGGGCATCGACATCGAGCGCCCGCCGCGCCAGGTGACGATTCACGGCATCGAGGTTCTGGGCCAGGAAGGTGACACCCTGACGCTGGACGTGCGCTGCAGCAAGGGCACCTACATCCGCACGCTGGCCCAGGACATCGGCGAGCACCTCGGTTGTGGCGCCCACCTGATCGGCCTGCGGCGCACCGGCAGCGGCGGGGTCACCCTGCAAGGCGCCGTGACGCTGGCCGCCCTCGAAGCCATGAGCGAGGCCGAACGCGATGCCCATCTGCAGCCGGCCGACGTGCTGCTGCGCGAGTGGCCCGAAGTGCTGCTGAGCGGCCCGGAAGCCGCGCGCTTTCTGACCGGCCTGCGCCGCCGCACCGATCTGGCCGACGCATCCCAGGTGCGCGTCTATGGCCCGCCGCCCCAGGAGGGGCAGGGCCGCGTGCTGCTGGGCAGCGCCCACATCCGAGCCGGCGAGCTGATCCCCACCCGCCTGCTCAGTCCCGCCGAAGTGCAGGGCCTGCTTGCGATGCAGGCGGCCCCCGCCATTCCCGTTCCCGGCGCAGAGCCAGCCGCTTCGGTGGCCATCCCCGCTGTGCCCCATCCCGTTCTTTGATTTCAGACAGTGAGCTTTCTATGAGCACCCAAATCCGCAATATCGCGATCATCGCCCACGTTGACCATGGCAAGACGACCATGGTGGACCAATTGCTGCGCCAGTCCGGCACCTTCGCCGAGCACGAGAAGGTCGTGGACACCGTGATGGACAACAACGCCATCGAACGCGAGCGCGGGATCACCATCCTGGCCAAGAACTGCGCCGTGAGCTGGAATGGCACCCAC
>CAYPUS010000436.1:0-2824 GCA_964413815.1 uncultured Aquabacterium sp.
GCCGCTGATGCCCGAGACGCCCAGGTCTTCGACCTGGGTGAGCATGTGGTGCAGGCCATGGCCGAACTCATGGAACAAGGTGGTGACGTCGTCGTGCGTCAGCAGCGCGGGCTTGTCGCCCACGCCCTTGGCGAAATTGCACACCAGGTGGGCGACGGGCGTCTGCGTGGCGCCGTTGTCCGGACGCTTCCAGCGGCCGCGCACATCGTCCATCCAGGCGCCGGGACGCTTGCCGCTGCGGGCATGCGGGTCCAGGTAGAACTGGCCGACCAGCTTGCCGCCGCGCTCGATGCGGAAAAAGCGCACCGATGGGTGCCAGACGGGGGCGGTGTCGGGCTGGATCTTGACCTCGAAGAGGGTTTCGATCAGGCCGAACAGGCCCTTGAGCACGGTCGGCTCGGTGAAGTACTGCTTGACCTCCTGGTCGCTGAAGGCGTAGCGCGCTTCCTTGAGCTTTTCGCTCACGAAGGCCACGTCCCAGGCCTGCAGGTCATCGATGCCGCATTCGGTCTTGGCGAACTCACGCAGCTCGGCCATGTCCTTTTCGGCGAAGGGCCGGGCGCGCTGGGCCAGGTCGCGCAGGAAGCCCATGACCTGCTCGGGGCTGGTCGCCATCTTGGGCACCAGCGACACCTCGGCGAAGGTCTGGTAGCCCAGCAGTCTGGCTTCTTCCTGGCGCAGCGCGACGATCTCCTGCATCAGCTTGGAGTTGTCGCGCTCGGGTGGGCCGGCCTCGCTGGCGCGGGTGGCGTAGGCGCGGTACATCGCCTCGCGCAGGGGGCGATGGGTTGCGTACTGCATGATCGGCAGGTAGCAGGGCATGTGCAGGGTCAGCTTGTGACCTTCTTTGTTCTCGGCCTGGGCTGCCGCGCGCGTGGCCTGGATGACATCCTCGGGCACACCGCTCAGCTGATCGGTGCCGACGTAGCAGGCGTAGGCGTCGGTGGCGTCCATCACATGTTCGGAGAAGGACTGGGACTTGGCCGCCTGCAATTCCTGGATCTCGGCAAAACGCTTCTTGGCCTCGCCTTGCAGCTCGGCACCACCCAGCACGAAGGCGCGCAGGGCGTTGTCGAGGGCGCGCTGGCGGGCCGGGCTCAGGCGTTTTTCAGCCGGCAGCGCCTTCTGGGCTTCGTTCAGGGCCTTGTACTTGGCGTACAGGCGCTCGTCCGAGCCCAGGCGGGTGTAGAACTCGGTGATGCGGGGCAGGTTCTCGTTGAAGGCGGCACGCAGCTCGGGCGTGTCGGCCACGGCGTTGAGGTGCCCCACGGCGCCCCAGGCACGTCCCATGCGTTCGGTGGCCACGTCCAGCAGCAGCGACAGGGCGTCGTAGTCGGGCGGGACATCCGGGCCGACCACCTTGGCCAGTGCCGCCTCGGCGTCGGCCAGCAGGTCGGTCATGGCCGGCGTGACGTGCGCTGGCTGGATCTGGTCGAACAGCGGCAGACCGGTGGTGTCTAGCAAGGGGTTGGTGCTCATAGGGCTGTGTCGGGGCTGTGTCCGGATCGGGGGCTGGTTGAAAAAGAGTCAGCCGCGCGCTGCGCGCTCGGCCGCCTCGATCGTGTTGACCAGCAACATGGTAATCGTCATCGGGCCAACACCGCCGGGCACTGGGGTAATCCATCCCACGACGTCCTTGAGGCCGGCGAAGTCGACATCGCCGCACAGCTTGCCGGCATCGTCACGGTTCATGCCCACGTCGATCACCACCGCGCCGGGCTTGACCATGTCGGCCGTCAGCACATTGCGCTTGCCCACGGCCGCCACGACGATGTCGGCCTGTCGGGTGTGGTGGGCCAGGTCGGCCGTGCCGCTGTGCGTGACGGTGACGGTGGCGTTGGCCTGCAGCAGCATCATGGCCATGGGCTTGCCCACGATGTTGGAGCGGCCGATCACCACGGCGTGCTTGCCGCGCAGGTCCTTCATGCCGATGGATTCAAGCATCTTCATGCAGCCGTAGGGCGTGCAGGCCTTGAAGCCTTCCTGGCCAACCATGAGCGCACCGGCGCTGGCCACGTGGAAGCCGTCAACGTCCTTGAGGGGCGAGATGGCTTCGATCACCTTGTGGTCGTCGATGTGGGGAGGCAGGGGCAGTTGCACCAGGATGCCGTGGATCGCCGGGTCATTGTTGAGCGCGTCGATGCGGGCCAGCAGTTCGGCCTCGGTCATGGTGGCGGGGTACTTTTCCAGCACCGAGTGCAGGCCGCTGTCTTCGCAGGCCTTGACCTTGTTGCGCACATAGACCTGGCTGGCGGGGTTGTCGCCCACCAGCACCACGGCCAGGCCAGGCTTGTGGCCCTTGGCGGTCAGCGCGGCGGCGCGGGTGGCGACCTCGGCGCGCAGTTGTTTGGACAGGGCGTTGCCGTCGATGAGTTGGGCAGTCATGGGCACAAAGGAATGAGTGAAGGCTGGAAATGGAAAAAGGCCGTCACGGGGTGAGCGGCCTTGGGTCGGGTGGCGTGGGCGCAAGCGCGGTGTGTCTGGACAGCGGTGTTTGACAGATCGCGCCGTGCGCCGCCTTGACTTACTTGGTCTGACCTGTCTGGGCGTTGGCGCCCAGTGCGATCTTGAGCAGATCGGCCACGGTGTTGGCGTTGAGCTTTTCCATCACGTTGGCGCGGTGGGCTTCGACCGTCTTGATGCTGATGCCCAGGTCGTCGGCGATCTGTTTGTTCAGACGGCCGGCGACGATGCGCTCGAGCACCTGCGCTTCACGGGTGGTCAGGCGGGACAGCAAGGCTTCGCGGCTGGCTGCTTCCTGGGATTGCGAGAAGGCCGAACGGGCTTGCTCGAGCATGCGCTCGACCAGCGCCACCAGGGCATC
>CAYPUS010000437.1:0-2794 GCA_964413815.1 uncultured Aquabacterium sp.
GCATTTCGGCGATCTTGCCGTTGTGCAGGGCCATGCCGCCCAGCATCTGCACGTCGAAGTGGCGCATCTTGAAGACACGCTTGGAGCCTTCGCGCACGACCGCGAAGGCTTCGGGCAGCAGGCTGTCGAGCGATTCACCCTTGGCCACGCGCGCCTTGAACTCGTCCGTCTTGGCGCGCAGCTGCTCGTCGCTCAGTGGCTCGAAGGTGGGCTCCAGCGCATTGATCTTGGCGACCGTGCGACGGTATTCCTTGAGCAGGCGTTCGTTACGGCTACCAAAAATCGAAGTGAGAATCTTGGGCAACATGGAGCGTTTTATCCGATCGGTCTGGTGCGCCCGCCACATGGCGGATGCAAAGCATGCGTGCGTTGCCCAGGGACACTTTCCCCAGTCAACCAAAGCCAAAAAGTGTAGCACCCGGGGCTGGCCATTGCGCCATGGGGCAGCGCCGGGGCTGGGAGGGGCTTTCCCCGCCCTTGTTCAGGGGTGGAAAGCCGGCCCAGTTGTGTCAAGGTGCATCAATGGCTGTGCGCGCGCAGGGCACCCAGGTTCACCTGGTATTGCACAAACACCTGCGTGTCCTTGACGCCTTCCTGCGCATGGTCACGGCTCAGCTGCAGGCGCCAGCGCTGGTTTTCGGCGGGGCCCCAGTCCAGCATCACGCTGCTGCGACGCGGTGCGTGCTGCGAGGTCGGCAGATTGTCCGAATTCCCTGCGAGCTTGACGGTGCCAGGATCCAGGCGGTCCTGCCGCAGGCCGACACGCCAGCCGGGCGCGAACTGGTAGACGCCCTGCAGGTACCAGCCGGACTGGCGCGAGCGGTAGGCATCGCTCAGCGGGCCCGCCGATGCGCCGTCCAGGTCATAGTTCAACTCGCCCGATTCGACGCGGCGGAAGTACTCGCCCTGCAGTTTGAAGCTGCGCCCACGGTGGCCGTGCGGCGCCCATTTCCACACCCCATCCAAGACCCACATGCGGCTGCGGCCGGTGAAGGCATTGCTCACCTCGGTGTCGAAGGCGTCGGTCGTCTCCCAGGGCCGATCTTGTGCCCGGGTCTGCAGCCACGAGGCGCCGGCACGCCAGCTGTGGCTGTGGCCCAGCTCGCCGCCGGTGTGCGCCGTCAGGGTGATGGCGCCCGCGCCATTGCGCGAACCCTCGTCATGGCCGGGGAAGCTCGATCCACGCCCCAACTCGGCGCCCAGTTCGATGAAGCGTTCGGTCGGCAGCCGCCACGTGCCCTGCACGCCCTCCTGGCGGTAGTGCCCGCCGAAGAAGGCCTGGTGGGTCAGCGGCGCATCGACGAAATCCCAGGTGTGGGCGTGTTGCGCGTTCAGGTGCCCCACCGCGCCCAGGAAGCGGCCGGCCTTGAGCCTGAGGCCGCCGGGCAGGGCGGTGGTTTCAATGAAGGCCTCTTCGGTTTCGATCTCGTCTTCGGGCGTCACGGCCACGGTCAGCGCGCCGTACAGCCAGTTGTCGATGTGGGCGCTCAAGGTCAGCTCCGACTCGCCCAGCGAGAAGCCGCGCGAGCCCGGACCCACCTCGTCGCCGCCCGGCACGAAGCCGCTGATCTGCCACTGGGCCGGGTCTTTGGACAGGTTGGTGTAGGTGCCGTTGAGCACCAGTGAGATGGCGGGGTTGACGCGCTTGTCCTGCGCGTGGGCGTGGTGCTCGTGTTCGTGTTCGTGTTCGTCGTGGTGATCGTGCTCATTGGCCAGGGCGGTGGCGGGCAGGGCGGTGCAGGCGATGAGGGCGAAGGCCGCAAAAGCGGTGCGGCCAGTGAGGTGCTGAGTCAGCATGAAGAATCTCTCGGTTCGAATTCGGTGTGGGCCGCATCGGCCATGCGCGCACGCCCAGTGCATGCCGACGCTGTCCGCAACAAGGCGGATGCAGCGTGGCCACGAATGGGATCAGGCGATGGGGATGACGGCGAAGGAACGAGGCACGGGGCCTCAGGCCGAAACGAGAGAAGGCGGCGCGCGCGACAGGTAGCTCAGGTTCACGCCCTGGCCGCATTGCGTCAGCGTGGCATGGGCGTGCAGCACGTGGCCCAGCGCGAGTGGGGCCGGCACCTGCGGTGTGGCCGCCAGGGTGTGGCCCTGCGCATGGTGGGCGGCACACAGCAGACAGGCGGCGTGCGTGGGCGCGGCGTCTTCCTGCTGGGTGCCGTGTTGGGTGCCGTGTTGCGCGACGTGTTCAAGCGCATGGCGCAAGCCGGCCTGCTGCATCAGCAACAGACAAAGGCCCAGCACAAGGTGCCAGGCCAGGCTGTGAAGCTTGAGGTGGACGCGCAAAGGGCGGGTCAAGGGTCGGCTTGCGGGCATGAGCCCCTTACTTTACCGAAGGCGCCTGCGTCGTTCGGGCCCCGGCATCCGTTGGGGCGGAGGCCATGGCCAGGAACTTCTTCGGGTTCTGCTGCACACCTTCGACCAGCACCTCGAAGTGCAGGTGCGGCCCGGTCGAGCGGCCAGTGGTGCCGACCTCGGCGATCAACTGCCCGCGCCGGACGATGTCACCTTGCTTGACGTGCAGCTTGGACGCATGCGCATAGCGCGTGACCAGGCCATTGCCATGGTCCAGTTCCACCATCTGCCCGTACTGCGGGTGCATGGCCGAGGTCAGCACCACGCCCCCCGCCGCGGCGACGATGGGCGTGCCGGTGTCGGTCGGAAAGTCCAGGCCGGTGTGCAGGGCCGCCCTGCGCGTGAAAGGATCCGAGCGGAAGCCGAAGCCCGAGCCCACGGGGCCCTTGACCGGCGGCGTGCTGGGGATCAGGCGGGCTTCCAGCCGCTTTTC
>CAYPUS010000438.1:0-2052 GCA_964413815.1 uncultured Aquabacterium sp.
CAAGGCCAGCGGCAAGAAGCGGGTGGCTTTTTCCGCCCCCTACCCGGGCAAGATCCTGCCCATGGACCTGAGCCAGTTGGGCGGCACGCTCATCTGCCAGAAGGACTCCTTCCTGTGCGCGGCGCGCGGCGTGTCGCTCGGCATCGCGCTGCAAAAGCGCCTGGGCGCCGGCTTCTTCGGCGGCGAAGGCTTCATCATGCAGAAGCTCGAAGGCGATGGCCTGGCCTTTGTGCATGCCGGCGGCACGGTGGTGCGCCGTGAGTTGCAGGCGGGCGAAACGCTGCTGATCGACACTGGCTGCGTCGTGGCCTATACGGCGGGCGTCGACTTCGACATCCAGTACGTCGGCAAGATCAAGACAGCTTTGTTCGGCGGCGAGGGCCTGTTCCTGGCGCGGCTGACGGGGCCCGGTCAGGTGTGGCTGCAGAGCCTGCCCTTCTCCCGCCTGGCCTCGCGCATCTTCGCGGCGGCTCCGCAGGCTGGCGGGCAGCAGCGTGGCGAAGGTGGCCTGCTGGGCAGCCTGAGCGCGGGTGGCCTGCTGGGCTCGGTGCTGGGCGGCGACCATGATTGACGGCTTGCTGGATGGCTTGTTTGACGACTTGAGAGGCGCAACACGACGATGACCCATACCGCAGGCAAGCCAGTGAACCAGACGGCCTTGATGCTCGAATCAGGCCTGCGGGCCCTGATGTACTGCCTTCACCCGCGGGTGATCTACCTCTCTCTTCTGCCTTTGCTCCTGGCGGGCGTGACCTTGGCCTGCCTGAGCTACTGGGGGTGGGAAGCCGGCGAGGCCGGGGTGCGGAACCTGCTGGAGAGCTGGGACTTGACGCAAACCATGTTCAGTTGGATGGACCGCGTCGGGCTGTCCATGTTCCACCTCGCGATGGCCCGCGTGTTGTTGCTGCTGCTGGTGGTGCCCTTGGTGATCGTTGCTTGCCTGCTGCTGGTGGGCGCCTTCCTGACGCCCGCCATCGTGGCGCTGATCCGGCGGGGGCGCTTCGCCAGCCTGCAATCCACCTACAGCACGCCCTGGTGGCGCTCGCTGCTGTGGTCGCTGGGGGCCACCGTGGTCGCCCTGGTGGCGTTTGTTCTGAGTCTGCCGCTGTGGTGGATTCCCTTCCTGGCGATCGTGCTGCCGCCCCTGACCTGGGGCTGGCTGACCTACCGGGTGATGGCCTACGACACCCTTGCCGACCTGGCGACGCCGGCCGAGCGCGACGCCTTGCTCAAGGGCCATCGGCGCACCTTGCTCGTCATGGGCGTGGTCTGCGGTTACCTCGGCGCAGCCCCGACCGCCTTGTGGGCCCTGGGTGCCGTGACCATCTTCCTGGCGCCATTCCTGATCATCGCCTCGGTGTGGATCTACACCCTGGTCTTTGCTTTTTCGAGCCTTTGGTTCGCCAACTATCTGCTGCCGGTGCTGCAGGCGCGGCGTGAGGGAAGGGGCGATCTGCCCCTCGTGGAGGAGGTCGCATGATTGGTGTGGTCATCATCGGGGATGAGATCCTCAGCGGACGCAAGCAGGACAAGCACCTGAGCAAAACGATCGAGCTGCTGTCCGAGCGGGGCATGGCCTTGTCCTGGGCACGTTACGTGGGCGACGAGCCGGCGCGCATCACGGCCGAGCTGCGCCAGGCGATGGACAGTGGCGATGTGGTGTTTTCTTTCGGTGGCATCGGCGCCACGCCGGATGACCACACTCGGGCCTGCGCCGCGGCGGCCCTGGGCGTGCCGCTGCGCTTGCATCCCGAGGCCGAGCCGCTGATTCTGGCGCGCAGCCGGGCGGTGGCCGAGGAGGCGGGCCGGCCCTACGACCCCGCGTCGCAAGACACGCTGCGGCGCCTGGAGATGGGCGTCTTCCCCGAGGGCGCCCGGATCATTCCCAACCCCTACAACCAGATCCCCGGCTTTTCGGTGCTGG
Source organism: uncultured Aquabacterium sp. (assembly GCA_964413815.1). Classification (GTDB taxonomy): domain Bacteria; phylum Pseudomonadota; class Gammaproteobacteria; order Burkholderiales; family Burkholderiaceae_C; genus Aquabacterium. Next base: position 1,925 of record CAYPUS010000438.1, read on the forward strand.
GCCGCGTGCATTTCGTGCCCGGCTTTCCGGTGATGGCCTGGCCCATGATGGCCTGGGTGCTCGACCAGTGGCATGCCGACCTGCACGGCCAGGGCCGGCTCATGGAGCGGTCGGTGGTGGTCTATGGG
>CAYPUS010000438.1:2062-2783 GCA_964413815.1 uncultured Aquabacterium sp.
CGCCCTTGATGCAGGAGATCGAGGCCCGCTTCGCGCCGGTCAAGGTGTTCAGCCTGCCCAGCGTCGACCATCCGGTGCATGGGCGCCACATCGATCTGGGGGTGAAAGGGCCCCCGCAAGAGGTCGACAAGGCCTTCGCCTACTTGCGCCAAGGTTTGATCGATTTTGGTGCGTCGACAGGCCCCGAATCGGTGCGTTGATTGCTGTCCGGTAAAATTAGCCCTGAAATGGTGCATTTTTCGGTCGGGGAATGGCCACGTGGCATCACGTCGCCAGCCCACCCCCGTCACAACCGTGCGTCGGATGCACCGGCTGCGTCCGAATGTCCCGCATCGGTGCGTCAAGCCTGTGCCAATGTCCGGGGTTTTCCCTCTGCGAAGGTGCATGGCAGGGCAGCTGGCCAATGAGGCGGCATGGTTTCTGCTATTACACTGCGCGCTGTTTCTGATCCGGGAAACAGCCTAAATCTCTCTTCTTGCATTCAATACCGCCTCTTGCTAGGAGCACCTGATGGCCAATAAGACCGTCGCCGACGTGATGAAGATGGTGAAGGAGAACGAAGTCAAGTTCGTCGACTTCCGTTTCACCGACACCCGCGGCAAGGAACAGCACGTGTCCGTGCCTGTTTCGCACTTTGATGAAGACAAGTTCACGTCGGGCCATGCCTTCGACGGATCGTCCATCGCCGGTTGGAAGGGCATCGAAGCCTCTGACATGCTGC
>CAYPUS010000439.1:0-2775 GCA_964413815.1 uncultured Aquabacterium sp.
AGCAGCGCGTACTTCTTGATCAGCTTCCAGAACATCTGCCGGGTCATGGGCCCGCCTCGGGCCGTCACGAACAGAGCATCGCTGACCTGCTCGCTCAGGATGTCGATGCGGCCTTGGGAGATGTAGCGCTGCAGCCATTCACCGGCCTCCGCCCCGAAAGGCACCAGCCGCTCCTTGCTGCCCTTGCCCATGATGCGCAAGACCCCTTCGCTCAGCCCAACGTGCACCGACTTGAGCTCGACCAGCTCGCTCACCCGCAGGCCGCTGGCGTACATCAGTTCCAGCATGGCCCGATCGCGCAGTCCCAGGGGCTCGCGGGTGTCCGGCGCATTCAGCAGGGCCTCGATCTGGGCTTCGGTCAAGGTGCCGGGCATGCGCATGCGCTGCTTGGGCGCATCCATGCGCACAGTCGGATCGGCCTCGGTCAGACGCTCGCGCACGGCCCAGCGGTAGAAGCGCCGAAACACACTCAGCCGCCGCCTCACCGATGCCGGCTTGGAGCCCGCATGGCGAGCCTGCGCGTAGGCGTTCAGGTCGTCCTCGGTGGCCGAGATCAGGGTGTGGCCAGACGCATGCTGCGCCAGCCAGTCGGTCAGCCCTTGCAGGTCGCGGCGGTAGGCGGCCAGGCTGTTGGCGCTCAGGCCGTCCTCGAGCCACAGCGCATCCAGAAACTGACCCAGGTGCGGGTCATCGGCATGCGCTGCGGCCTTGCCATCAGACGCCGCCACGCAGCAGCCCTTCCTTCATGCGCGGGTCCACCGGCTTGTCGCCCACGAAGATCTTGAGCACCGCCCGATAAAGATCTTCGCCCGGCACGGCGTCACCCACCAGCCTGTCGTTCAAGCGCAGGCTCACGCCCTTGTCGGGCACGTAGTCCAGGTCCACCGTGTCGCCGGGCGCCAACTCGCCGAGTCCGTCGATCATCGACGCCAAAGTGGGCAGCCGCGCGCCCAGTTGGGCCTTGACCTCCTCGGGCTCATGCCGGTTGATGCGGCGGATCAGCGACTTGGTCAGCTCTTCGCTGGGCGCCGCCAGCATGATCTTCAGGCGCAGGCGCTTGGGGCCCGGCATGGCGAGGACCTGTGCGGCGTCTTTGGTGGGGGCCGCCAGATACAGGCCGGCCACGAAGGCCTTGACCCAGGCCGCGCCGCGCAGCCCCAGGCCGTTGAGCCGCAACGTGCTGTCGGACACCTTCGCCGTGTCGTCGAAACGCTGGCCTTCGAGCGTGGCGGCCTGCGCGTGGCGCGACAGACCTGATGCGGGGCCCACCCCCGCGACACCGGACAGCGCCACCACCATGGCCAGCACACCCAGGGCGCCCGTTCGGCGCAACGCGTGCCGGACCCATTTCGCAGTTCGCATGTGTTCTCCAATCCTCAGCGCGTTCAGCCGGCCCATTGTCCGTGCTTTCCGGAATTCAGGCGGTGGCGCGCGGGATTAGCCCGTGCACTTGCGCAGCCTTGCCGCGCCAGGCAGGCAAGAGGCGGCAAGGTGTGCGCACACGCTCGCACGGAGGAGCCGCCGCGCGATGCGGCCATGCACGGCGGCTGTACGGGCTGAGGCCGCGAACTCAGAACTCGCCGCTGTTGTAGGCGCGGCGATTGCTCTCCATGGCCTGCTCCAGCCGCGCGGGTGTGCGCTCGGCCGGACTGGTCTGGCCCTGCCAGTCGGCAAAGGCATTGGCCTGGCGGCGTTTGTATTCCACTTCACGCGCCTGGGCCAGCAGGACTTTTTCGTCCTCCAGCGGGGAGGCGATTTCGGCCAGCTTCTGCTGCCACTGCTCGATGATGCGGGTGCGCTCGGCCTCGTCGGAGGTGGTCTCCGTCAGCAGCACGGCGCTCATCATCTGCCCCTCGATGGCCGAGAACTCGCCCTTGGCCATGCGCTCGGGGATCTCTGCGAGCAGGCTCTGGGCCATCAGTCGGCGCTTGTGCGCTTCCTTTTCTTCATCCAGTTGCTGCCAGCTTTCAAAGCTGCGCTGGTAGCGCAGGTAGCTGACGATGCGCTCGGCCTCGCCCTGCGGCGCGCCCTGGCGGGCCAGGGCCGCGTTCAGCGTCGCCCAATCTTCCGAGGTGACATCGGCCGGGCGTCCGTCCTGCATGGGCGCCGGGCCCTTGATCTCGCGGGTGATCTCGTCTTCCACCGTGGCGGTGGGCCGGATCACGCCCTGCTGGCTGGGCGCCAGCACCACGCCGGGCTGCCCTTCGGGGGTGGGGGTCGCCGACCACCAATAGGCTGCGCCCGCGGCCACGCCGACTGCCGCCACGGCAAGCACCGTGACCCACTGTCTCGATTTCGTCTGGTAAGTGATCATCTGAAAAACCTTTGCGCCACGCATTGAACACGAAGTGGTCGCCGCCACGACCCCGAGTTTTCACCCGAAAAGTTCATTTGAAAGCGCTCTGATCCGCTTCGGCCCGGGCAGTTCCATCCGATTCTGCCCGGCCCCAAGTAAAAAGCCGCCAGGGCGGGCGCCCGGGCGGCTTGTCCGATGCACGTGGCGGCAGGGCCCGCAAAGGCCCCGCGTGCCGCGCAATCAGTTCTTCGATTGGTCGACCAGCTTGTTCTTGGCGATCCAGGGCATCATGGCGCGCAGCTCGGCACCGACGGTTTCGATCGGGTGCACGGCGTTCAGACGGCGGCGAGCGGTCATGCTCGGGTAGTTCGTCTTGCCTTCCTGGATGAACATCTTGGCGTATTCGCCAGTCTGGATGCGCTTGAGGGCGTTGCGCATGGCTTCGCGCGACTTCTCGTTGATCACTTCCGTGCCGGTCA
>CAYPUS010000440.1:0-2085 GCA_964413815.1 uncultured Aquabacterium sp.
GCCCATGTGCTTGAGACGCTTGTAATGGTTGTAGACGGCCACGGACAGCGTGCGCTTGGCCGTGTCCTGGCCGATCACATACTGATCAAGGCTGGCCTTGATCTCGCCCGGTGTGGGCAGGTCGCTGCGCGCGGGACGCGACTGTTCGGCCTCGGCGGCCACCTCATCGCGAATGATGTCGTTGCACAGCTCGATGCACTCGTCGCAGATGAACACCGACGGCCCGGCAATGAGCTTTTTCACCTCGTGCTGGCTCTTTCCGCAGAAGGAGCAGTACAAGATTTTTTCGCTGGAAGAGCCTTTTTTCTCGGGCATGGTGCTGGCCTGTCAAGGGAGTCGGCAAGGGTTGAGAAGCATGATAAGACAAATGCCCCCTGGGAGATGCCCGCAAACTGCCCCCTCTTATCGCGGCATTTTTGCCACTTTTGGGGCGCTGGCACCCCCAAAACCGCGAAAAACAGCGGTTTGGGGCGGTCTTGTCACTGGCGCTTGTCAATCACCTTGTCGATGAGTCCGTAATTGGCGGCCTCTTCGGCCGACATGTAGTAATCGCGTTCGGTATCGTTCTGGATCTTTTCCAGCGGCTGGCCCGAACGATCAGCCAGGATCTTGTTGAGTTGCTCGCGGGTCTTGAGGATCTCGCGGGCGTGGATTTCGATGTCCGTGGCCTGCCCTTGGGCGCCGCCCAGGGGCTGGTGGATCATGATCTTGGAGTTGGGCAGGGCAAAACGCTTGCCCTTGGCCCCGGCGGCCAGCAGGAAGGCGCCCATCGAGGCGGCCATGCCCATGCACAAGGTGGACACGTCGGGCTTGATGAACTGCATGGTGTCGAAGATCGACATGCCCGCGCTCACGCTGCCGCCCGGCGAGTTGATGTAAAGCGAGATGTCCTTGTCGGGATTTTCGCTTTCCAGGAAAAGCAGCTGGGCGACCACCAGGTTGGCCGTGGCGTCGTTGACGGGGCCGACCAGGAAGATCACCCTCTCGCGCAGCAGCCGGCTGTAGATGTCGTAGGCGCGCTCGCCACGGCCAGATTGCTCAATGACCATGGGCACCAGGCCCAGGTTTTGAATGTCCATTGCGCTCATGTGCTTCCTTCTGAAGATGGCCTCCGCTGAAAACCGGACGCCAAGGATGTCTGTGTGTGAAAACGATTATGACGCGCGAAAAGCCGTCGCCAGTGGCTGGAAAAAGCACCGGGCTTCCTCCGCAGTCTTTCCGTTGTATGCGCGCACAGCCGGGATTTTCTGGATCACGCTGTCGTGTCAGATTGCCCAAAACAAAAAGCACCTGCCTCCACTGGGGATTGCAGGTGCCGTGTCAAGGGCATCGAGGGCGCGCATCCGGGGTCGGACGCATACCCCCTGAGGTGCCTGGGCGGCACCCTGCCCTCATCCTTTAGGCCTGGGCGCCGCCTTGTTGGCCCATCAGCTCTTCGAAGCCCATCTTCTTGTCGGTGACCTTGGCCTTGGACAGGATGAACTCGGCCACGTTGGCTTCGATCACGACGGCTTCGACTTCGGCCATGCGCTGGCGGTCGCTCATGTACCAGGCCACGACCTGGGCGGGCTGCTCGTAGCTCTGCGACAGCTCTTCGATGTGAGCTTGCAGTTGCTCGGGCTTGGCTTGCAGGTTGTTGGCCTTGACCAGCTCCGCCACCGTCAGGCCCAGGCGCACGCGGCGCTCGGCCTGGGGCTTGAACATCTCGGCGGGGATCGGGGCCTTGTCGGCGTCCTTGATGCCGCGGGCCTTCAGGTCGGCACGGGCGCCTTCGACCAGGCGGTCGGATTCGGCGGCCACCAGCGACTGGGGCAGATCGAAGTCGACCAGCTTGAGCAGCGCGTCCATGGCGGCGGCCTTGTTGCGGGCCAGCACGCGGAACTTGACTTCGCGCTCGAGGTTGCGCTTGATGTCGGCGCGCAGGGCATCGACGGAGCCATCGGCCAGGCCCAGGCCCTTGATGAACTCTTCGTTCAGCTCAGGCAGGTTCTGGCTTTCGACCTTCTTGACGGTGACCAGGAAGTCGGCTTCCTTGCCGGCCACATCCTTGCCGTGGTAGTCATCGGGGAACTTCAGGGGGAAGGT
>CAYPUS010000440.1:2095-2770 GCA_964413815.1 uncultured Aquabacterium sp.
GGCCTTCGCCGACCAGGAACTGGAAGCCCTCGGCCTTGCCGCCATCAAAGGGAACGCCGTCGATCTTGCCTTCGAAGTCGATGGTCACGCGGTCGCCGTCGGCGGCGGCTTCGGCAGCCGGACGCTGGGCGAAGGTGCGGCGCTGCTTGCGCAGGATCTCGATGGTGCGGTCGATGGCGGCGTCGTCGACGTCGGCGCTGGCGCGCTCGATCTCGGCGGTGGACAGGTCACCGATCTTGACTTCGGGATAGACCTCGAAGGTGGCATCGAACTGCAGTTGGCCTTCGACCGGGCCGCCTTCCTTTTCGGAGATGCGGGGCTGGCCGGCCACGCGCAGGCCGCTTTCCTGGGCGGCCTTGGCGAAGGCTTCGCCCAGCTTGTCGTTGACGACTTCGTACTGCACGGAATAGCCGTAGCGCTGGGCCACGACGTTCATCGGCACCTTGCCGGGACGGAAGCCGTCGGCCTTGACGGTGCGGGCCAGCTTCTTGAGGCGGGCATCGACTTCGTTCTGCAGGACTTCAGCCGGCAGCGACAGCGTGATGCGGCGTTCCAGCTTGTCGAGGGTCTCCACGTTGATCGCCATGATGTGTCTCTCAGTAAATAGAAATTGAGTCGTCTGGTGCGCGGGGGGGGACTCGAACCCCCACACCATTGCTGGCGTCAGGACCTAAA
>CAYPUS010000441.1:0-2765 GCA_964413815.1 uncultured Aquabacterium sp.
CCGCCGGTGCCGCCGGTGCCGCCGGTGCCGCCGGTGCCGCCGGTGCCGCCGGTGCCGCCGGTGCGCACCGCGCCGCCCGGACATGGACTGGCACTTGCTTGGGGCTCTGGGCAGGTGGAGCAGGCGGGTGTCCGCTTTACCGGGAAAAGCGTGGCTCGGGCGCCTGTTTTCCGGCGGATCCGCCGAGGCCGGTCGGCGCATGCTGGAGGCGGGTCAAGTCTGCGCCGACATGGCCGAAAAACTTTCTGAAGTGGATCACCCGGAGGCCCTCATGTCGTATGTTGTCAAATCCCTGGCAGGACTGGCCTGCGTGATGGGCAGCGCGCTGGGCGCCTTCCAGGCCTGCGCAGCCGTGGGGCAGGTGTCCAAGCCAGGCCCCATCGCGGACGACGCCACCTTCCAGTCGGCCATGCGCCAGCAGCACCAGATGGGCGCCGCGCACGAGCAGGCCGCCGAATGCGAAATGTCCCGCATCGACGAGATCGTGACCCTGATCTACAAGCGCCACGATGAGCCGGCCGCACTGGCCCTGGCTCGCCGCTGCGAGCTGTTCTCCGTCACGCAGGCGCGGCCGGACTTTCGCACCCTGGCCGCCCGCATCAAGGCGCTGGTGGCCATCAAATCCAAGGACATGCCCGGCCTGCAGGCCGCTGGCGAATTGCTGGTCAAGGAAGCGCTGACGCCCGAATTCGTGGCCGATGGCCACCTGTTCATCGCCTTCTCGTGCACCTTCAGCGGCCGCGCGGCTTGCGCGCGCACCCATCTGGACCAGGCCAAGGCCCTGTTCGTGCGCCACGAGGTGGCCGGTGCGCTGGAGCAGCTGCAAAGCGTGGAGCAGGCCCTGCTCAAGCTGGAGTCGACGGCTTCGCATTGAGGCCGGCGGCGGCGGTGCCCTGACCGGGGCCCCGCATCAAGGCGCGCGCCGATCCACCACCACCAGCACGTCCGTGTCGGTGTCCGACAGCACATGCCGCGTCACGCTGCCCAGCAGCAGCTCTTCGGTCACGTGGGTCCCGTGCTTGCCCATGGCGATGAGGTCGCAGCCATGCATCTGCTGCGCATCCACGATGTGCCGCACCGCGTCGCCGTATTCGACCAGGCCGGTGTACTGGTCCGGCTTGAGGCCGATGCGATCGGCCAGCTCGCCCAGGGCCTTGTCCGCCTTGGCCCGTGCTTCGATGCGGTACTGGTGGATGGCGGGCTCCGAGATGCCCGCATAGCGCAGCATGCCCTCGTAAGGGACGTCGAACACGTGCATCAACACCAGCTCGGCATCCGGCGCAACCTCGCGCGCCAGGCGGATGGTGGTCTCGGCGGCCGGCGAGAAATCCAGCGGGATCAACACGCGGCGGTAGGGCGTCACGGCCGCGTGCTTGACCAGCAGCACGGGGCAGTGGCTCTTGCGCAGCAGCCGCGAGGCCGTCGAGCCCACCAGCAGACGCCGCAGCCGGCCCTCGCCGCGCGCACCGGCCACGATCAGGTCCACGCCGTGGCTGGCCGCAAACGCCGGCACCACGCTGGCCGCCAGTCCTTCTTCGATGCGCACTTCCAGCGGCACGCCCAGCTTGCGGCCGGGGGCGTCGAGCAGGTCGTGAAGCGCCTGGCGCCGCAGGTCGCGCGCCTGGTGGGTCACGGTGTCCGCGTCGGAGCCGATCAGATCCTTCAAGGCGCCCAGCGCGTCCATCCCGAGTGCATGCATGACCGTGCAATGCGCCTGAGCGTGTTTCGCGATCAGCAGCGCCCGGTCGATCGCCTTGAGGGACAGATCGGACAGGTCGGTGGGCGCGAGGATGTGCCGCAGCGGGTTCATGTCGAAGGGGCCGATGAAGGTGGCAGGCCGGGCGCGCCATGCAGGCCCGGGACGTGCGAGGCGCCCGCGGACGTCGCCGAAGCCGCTGCGCTGGCCGGGCGCAGTTGCGCCAGAATGTGCGCGCTCATGCCGCGCGCCAGTTCATGTTCACCCAGGAAGACCTGGCCGAGCGACTCCTGGCGCAGCAGCTCGGCCTCTTCCTCGTTGTGCGTGCGCAGCACCACCTGAAGGTTGGGGTTGAGCAGTCGGGACTCCTGCACCATCTTGCGCACGTTCAGCGTGTCGGGGATGGCGATCACCAGCATGGTGGCGTGCGCGATGTGCGCCTGGATCAGCACGTCGGGTGTTTCCGCATCCCCGCTAACCGCGTCGATGCCATCGCGCCGCAGCTGGTCGACCCGCTCGCGGTTCTGCTCGGCCACCACAAAGGGAATGCCTTGGGCCTGCAGCACCTCGCCGATGCGCTTGCCCACACGCCCGTAGCCCACCAGCACCACGTGGTTGCGCAGGCGCGCCTGTTCGGTGTTGGCGGGCAGCTCGGCCAGCGGGTCGTCACGCAACTCCAGCCGCCGGGCCAGCTCCGAGCGCGCCAGGATCCACTTGCGCATCGGCTCCATGGCCGCGAACACGGCGGCATTGGCGGCGATCGAAATCAGGGCGCCGGCCAGCACCAGGCTCTGGCCCTGCTGCGGCATCAGCCCCAGCGCCACGCCCAGCCCGGCCAGGATGAAGGAGAACTCGCCGATCTGCGCCAGGCTGGCCCCCACGGTGAGCGCCGTGTTGAGCGGGTAGCGGAAGGCCAGCACCAGGGCCACGGCCGCAATGGTCTTGCCGATCATGATGATCGCGACCACGCCCAACAGCTTGAAGGGATCGTGGATGATCACCGCCGGATCGAACAGCATGCCCACCGAGACGAAGAACAGCACCGCGAAGGCGTCGCGCAGCGGCAGCG
>CAYPUS010000442.1:0-2758 GCA_964413815.1 uncultured Aquabacterium sp.
AGGGTCGGGCGCGCCGGCACGATGTCGGTGTAGCCCTGGGTGATGTTGTTGGCGTCCTTGCCTTCCAGCCGATCGAGCAGGGCGCTGTAGCGGTAAAGGTGGTCGAAGTCTTCCAGCAGCGCGTAGCGGTAGCCCTGCGCCAGGTAGGCATCCTTTTCCAGCTTGGCCACCGAGGCGGTCACCTCGATGGCCGTCTGTTCATAGCCGATGGTCGTCTCGATGGGCGAGTGGTCGGCGCCGATGAGCCAGTTGATCAAGGTGGCCTGGTGCTGCTCGGCGCGCATCAGCTGGGCGATGGGCACGCGCAACGGGCCGTTCATCCGCAGGAGCACCTGCTTGATGCGCAGGGAGTCCAGCTCCACGCCATTCATGAGGATGGTGCGCACACGGGTGAAGGCATCGTCGTCGAGCTTGCTGATGGGCTTTTGGACCAGCTCCTTCCAGTTGAAGCGTTGACGGTCCAGGGCGATACCCTTGTCCTTGAGAAGATTGATGGTCATGGTGGTGTCCTGGTGGAGGTGTCAGACGGCTTCGGCGGGTTTTGCCGGGGCGGACAGCAGGGCGGTCAGCCATGCGCGAATGGTTTGCAGGTGAACGGCTTCTTCGGCGAGCGCCGTCTCGAAGCGGCTTGCGTACTGTGTTTGCCCGGCCTGGTCGGCCAGCTCGATCAGCATCTCCCAGCCGGCGTTGTCGGTCAGCTCCGCGGTCATCATCGCGTTGAGACACTGGGCCAGCGTGGTGCGCGGGTCATTGAGCACCTGCATGATGCCCATCGAGGCGACGGCGGTGACATCGGCGCAGGGCGTCATCGATGTGGGGTCGCCGCCCATCTCGATGACCACGAGGCACAGCATCTTGAAGTGCGCCAGTTCTTCCTCACGGATGCGCTGAAGCGTTTGCAGCGGCGGCTCGGCGAAAGTGCCGGGGGGCTGCTCGGCCGACAGCAGCGGCGTGAGCGGATCGCTGCCAGATGCGAGGGTGGCTTCGTATTTGGCGATCAGCGCGTCATAGAGGCGGGTGCCGCTGCGCTCGAAGGCGATGCGCTCGCCCAGCTTGTCGAGCAGCACGGTGGGCTCACCCCCCTTGAGCTTGGCCACGCCGGTCTTGACGAAGCCCTTGAGGGTGTTTGGAGCGGGCACCGATCCGACGGATTCGGCTTCGTGGATGAAGGCGATCTTCTGGGTTTGCAGGTCGGAGGTGTCGATGATCAGTTCCGGGGTCAACTCGTCGGCGGCTTCGTTCATCGCGTGCAAGGCGGCGGGAGAGATGGCGGCGCCGGTTCGGTTGTATCCAAGTGTCGTGGGTTGCATGGGGAGGCTCCTCGGGTGATGGGGTCGAGAAGTCTGGCAAGCGACGTGCCGCCCTTGGCCTTCAGCCATGAAGGGCATTGGCCGCAGAGGCTTGGAAGACGGGGCCGCCTGTGCTGTGCAGCGCTTGTTGCAGATCCGAGAAGCTGACCTGCGCGGCACCGAATCGGCTGACCACGATGCCCGCGGCGGCATTGGCCCAGCGGATGGCCTCGGGCAGGTCGCAGCCCAGCGTCATCATGTGCGCCAGGGTGGCCAGCACGGTGTCGCCGGCGCCGCAGACGTCGTAGACCTCGCGCGCCTGCGCAGTGTGGTGAAAGACGCCGCTTTCGTTGAAGAGGCTCATGCCCATTTCGCCACGAGTCACCAGCAGATGCTCGACGCGCAGGCGCTCGCGCAGTTCTGCGGCCAGTTGGCAAAAATGCGCATCGTCCTTGATCTCGCCCACGCAGCTGGTGAACTCGTTGAGATTGGGTTTGATGAGCGTGGCCCCCTGATAGCGCGTGTAGTCCTTGCCCTTGGGGTCGACGAGGACGGGCTTGCCTTGTGCCCGGGCGGCGCGCACCAGGGTGGCGCATTGCGCCAGGCAGCCCTTGGCATAGTCAGACAGGACGACCAGGTCGTGTTCGGGCAGCAGGGCTTCGAAGCGGCGGGCGAGGTCCTCGCGCAAAGCCTCGGGCAGCGGGGTCTCGAAGTCTGCGCGAAGCAACTGCTGGCGCCGGCTGACACAGCGGATCTTCTGGGTCGTGAGGTAGTGGGGGCTGGTGACGGCCTCGAAGCGGACATGCAGGTTGTCCATCATGTCGTGCAACAAGGTGCCGGCCTCGTCTTCGCCGGTGGCCGACAGCAGCGTGACGGGCGAGCCCAGGGCGGCGAGGTTGGCCGCGACATTGGCGGCACCCCCCGGGCGGTGTTCACGCGTGCTGACGGAGAGCACGGGCACCGGCGCTTCGGGCGAGATGCGGTCGACCTTGCCCTGCCAGTACAGGTCAAGCATGACGTCGCCGACAAGGAGGACACGCAGGGCGTTGGGCATGGCGGCTTCTCTTTCTCTTTTGTTGCTTCGTTCAGTTGGGGATGGCGCATGTGCCGTGGTGCAGGCCATGTGCCCGCAGAACACGCTCGACCACTTCCGTGGTGGCACAGCCAGGCCGGTAAGGCAGGGCGATGCTGCGGCCGTTCCAGCTCGCCATCAAGGCTGTTTCGGCCAGCGTGGCCATGTCGTAGTCCCCGCCCTTCACATAGACCTCGGGCTTGAGTTGCGCCAGCAGCCGCAGGGGCGTGGGCTCGTCGAACAACATGACGGCCGAGACGCTGCCCAGGGCGGCCACCACGGCGGCGCGGTCCTGTTCGGTGTTGAAAGGGCGGCCCGGGCCCTTGCCCAGGCGGCGTGCCGAGGCATCGGTGTTGAGCGCGACGATCAGCGATGCGCCCAGCTGGCGGGCCTCGGC
>CAYPUS010000443.1:0-2757 GCA_964413815.1 uncultured Aquabacterium sp.
ATCGCCCGCGCCATCGCCGAGGCGAGCGCTTTCAGCATCGCCGGTGGTGGCGACACGCTGGCGGCCATCGCCAAGTACGGCATCGAGAAGGATGTGGGCTATATCTCGACCGGTGGCGGCGCCTTCCTGGAAGTGCTGGAAGGCAAGACGCTGCCGGCGTTTGAAATTCTGAGCAAGCGCGCCGCCGGCTGACAAGCGTGGCCGGTCTGTGAAGGCTGGCAGCCTTTGATAAGCGGGCAACAAGAAGAAGGCCTCGCCGATGTCGGTGAGGCCTTTTGTTTTGGCGGTCAGGTCCTCGCAGGCGGCGGTCAGGGCCAGGATGTAGCGCTTGCTGAATCGCTTGCGCGCGAAAAAAAGAGCCATGGCCCCCGGAGGGTTCCATGGCTCGAGGGCATCGCCTGCCCGGAGGCGGTGACGGCGGGGACCGCCGTCTTCCGGGCACGACACTGAAGGCATCGCGCGTCTATTCAGGGGCGTGGAGAGGAGCAACGCGGTTCGATGCCTCGACATGGCGGCGTCAGGGAGGCGCCGCGATGTAGGGGGGGGGCGGTTCAGGCGCCGGCCGCGTGCAAGGCTTCGCCTGCCAGGATGGGGTTGCCGGTGCGGTTGAGCGTGTCCAGCCAGAGCTGATAGCTCTTCATCTGGCCTTGCTGCCAGGGATGGAAGCCCGGCTTGTAGTACTGGATGTAGTGGCCGAAGATGGACATGAAGAGCCCGCCGGGCTTGTAGAGCCACCACAGGCCCTTGGCCCACATGCGTGCGCGCGCCAGAGGGCCGAAGCCATCGGTCTTGAGCATGTAGCGCGTGACCAGCAGCGAATGGATGTTGAAGCCCAGGGTGACGACCATGAGCGCGAACACGCGGCGCAGGTACGAGACCTTGGCGATCTTCTGCATGACGTCGAAGGCGACGGCCTTGTGCTCGATCTCTTCCATGGCGTGCCACGCATACATGGCGCGCATGCGCGGATCGGCATCCTCCAGCACTTCACGGCGCTCGAAGAAGCTGTGCGCCATGATGGCCGTGAGGTGTTCGGCCGCGGCGGTTTCGGCCAGGGTCTGTTTCTTGGGCAGGTACTTGCGCAGGAAGGTGAAGATGCGGCGCTCGGTGTCTTCGAGGCTGTCGACGTCGATGCCCTGTGCTTTCAGGCGCTGGTTGTACTGGTTGTGGACGATGCCGTGCTGGCCTTCCTGGCGGATGAAGTCCTTGATCTCCTGCTGGAGCTGGGGATCGGTGGCCATGTGGCGGTAGTCGCGCACGCATTCGATGAAGAAGCGTTCGCCTTCGGGGAAGATGGTCGACAGCGCGTCGAAGTAGCGCGACTTGAAGGCGTCACCCCCGAACCAGTATTTGGGGATGTCGCCGTCCAGGCCGAAGTCGAGCTTCTCGCGGGGCACGATCTGGTGCGGTGTGGCGTGGCGCATGTGCTTGTCTGCCTTGTGGGGTTGGCGGGGCCTTCAGGCGTGCGCCAGGCGCGTGCCCGGCTGCTTGTACAGCTGGTTGCCGGCTTGAACGGGGTCGCCCGATTCCTGCAGCAGGCGCACCCAGGGTTCGTAGCTGGGCACGACCGGGGCCTGCCAGGGATGAAAGCCGGGTTTGAGGTAGGAGAAGTATTTGCCCAGCACCGGTGTGAAGACGCCACCGGGCTTGTAGAGCCACCACAGGCCCTTGGCCCACAGCTTGGTGCGTTCCCATCGGCTGTAGCCATCGACTTCGAGCATGTGGCGCATGATCCGGAAGACGTGATAGGGAAAGAGCAGGGTGACCAGCAGCATGGCGCCGACGCGCGTGCCATAGCCGGCCTTGGCGACGTCGACGAGGACGTCGTAGGCCACGCCCTTGTGCTCCATCTCTTCCATGGCGTGCCAGACGTAGAGGGCGCGCATGCGCTCGTCCGAGCCTTCGAAGATGTGCGGGCGCTCGACGAAGGCGTCGGCCATGATGGCGGTGATGTGTTCGGCCGCGGCGGTGATGCCCAGCGTGAACTCGCGCGAGAAGTGCTTGCGGATGATGCCGAAGAGGCGCCGCTCCTGGCCTTTGAGGATCATGTCGACGGCGATGCCCTGGGCCTGCAGGCGGTCGTTGTAGCGCGTGTGCAGGATGCCGTGCTGGCCTTCCTGGCGGCTGAAGTCCTTGATGTCCTGCAGCATCTGCGGGTCATCGATCTGGTCCTTGAAGTCGCGCACGCAGGTGATGAAGAAGCGCTCGCCCACGGGAAAAAGCGTGGACATCGCATCGAAGAAGCGGGTCTTGAACGGGTCGCCGGCCAGCCAGTGGCGCGGGATGTCGCCATCCAGCCCGAAGTCGAGCTTCTCGCGGGGGACGATGGGTGGCGGGGTGAGTCGGTCGCGGCTCATGGGTGTCTCCTTGGGCGTCTGTCGGTCATGGACTGCTTCGGGCATGACACGGGCCCATTAGGTTCGGACTGTAGGGAGTCGACCCGATCGCCGCTATGAAACACAGCGACACCGAGGTAATTCTGGCGACATCCCGGCCTAGGGGAAAACGAGGCAAACGCCTGTCGTTATCGGCAGGAAAGGGGGCCAGGTTGAGCCGGGGGATACGCTAGGGGCGCCGTCAGCGTGGCGCGGCCGGGAGAGGCGTCAGCTGCCCTGCCTGCGGTACTGGCTGGGCGTGACGCCGGACCAGCGCGTGAAGGCCTGGGTGAAGCTGCGGCGATCGGAGAAGCCCAGGCGGTCGCTGATGTCTTCGATGGCCAGCGCCTCGTTCTTGAGCCACTGCTGCGCCAGTTCGTAG
>CAYPUS010000444.1:0-967 GCA_964413815.1 uncultured Aquabacterium sp.
CATGCAGGGCACGCAGACGCACCTGGAGTTCATTCCCGAGCGCACCACCGATTTCGCCTTCGCGGCCTACGCCGAAGAGCACGGCCTGGTCGGCGTGCTGGTGCTGATGGCGGGCTTTCTGGCCTTGATCTACCGGGGTCTGATGATCTCGGCGCAGGCGCCCACCTTGTTCGCCCGCGTGCTGGCGGGCAGCATTTCCCTGAGCTTTTTCACCTATGCCTTCGTCAACATGGGCATGGTCAGCGGCGTGCTGCCGGTGGTGGGAGTGCCGCTGCCCTTCGTGAGCTACGGGGGCACGGCCATGGTCACACTGGGGCTCGCGCTCGGCCTGCTGATGTCGATCGCCAAGAGCCGGGGCCTGATGCAGCGCTGAAGCAGATGCCCCTGCCACCGTCGCGAGCATGACGTTGCGCAAGGGTGTTGGGGGTGGGCCGCGCTAACATCGCGCCCATGGATCTGCCCACGCCCCCATCCGCTCATTCGGCTTCTTCGGCCTCCTCGACCTCGGCGGCTTCCACGCCCCACGGCGTGCGCCACCATGCCCTGGATCGCCTGATCATCTCGCTGGACACGGCCTTGCGCACCGTGTTTGCCGACCATGTGGCGACCCGCCCCTGTCCCCAGCCCGGACCGGTCCCGCCCGTCACGGATGGCGCCGATGCCGTCTCCGATCCCGATGTCGCCGTGCTGAGCGAGTCCGACAAGCGCGAGGCGGCGGCGCTGATGCGCGTCAACCACGTGGGTGAAGTCTGCGCACAGGCCTTGTACGCCTCGCAGGCCCTGGGGACGAGGGACCCGACGCTGCAGCGCCAGTTCGAGGCGGCCGCCCGCGAGGAAAACGATCACCTGGCCTGGACGGAGCAGCGTCTGCGCGAACTGGGGGGGCGCACCAGCTGGCTCAATCCGCTTTGGTATGCCGGTGCCTTCGGCATCGGCCTGCTGGCCGCGCGGGCCGGCGACCGCATCA
>CAYPUS010000444.1:977-2754 GCA_964413815.1 uncultured Aquabacterium sp.
GGGTTTTGTCGTCGAAACGGAGCGCCAGGTCGAGCAGCACCTCAACAGCCACATGGACCGACTGCCGGCGGGCGACGCGGCCTCACGGGCCATCGTGGCGCAGATGCGCGACGACGAGGTCCAGCATGCCGAGGCCGCGCTGCACGCTGGCGGTGCCCCCTTGCCCGCGCCGGTGCGCGGTCTGATGCGCCTGGCGGCCAAGGTCATGACGACCACCGCCCACCGCATCTGAATGCTGTATCGGGCGGCGCACTTCGTCGCACGAACCCGCGCCACCCATCGCCACCTAAGGATCCGGCTCTGCCGGTCCTTCGGGTGCGCCCACTCAGGGGGCCGGCGAAGCCGGTAGGGGGGTCACTTCGAAACTCGTCGTGATCTCGGCTGTCTTGCCGATCATGATCGAGGCCGAGCAGTACTTCTCGTGCGACATCTGGATGGCCCGCGCCACGGCGGTTTCGGGCAGGTTCACGCCCGTCACGATGAAATGCATGTTGATCTTGGTGAACACCTTAGGGTCGGTCTCGGCGCGGTCAGCCTGGATCTTGACCTGGCAGCCGCGTACGTCATGGCGCCCCCGCTTGAGGATCAGCACCACGTCATAGGCGGTGCAGCCGCCCGTGCCGGCCAGCACGGTTTCCATGGGGCGCGGCGCCAGGTTGCGGCCGCCGCCCTCCGGGGCGCCGTCCATGTTGATGACGTGGCCGCTGCCGGTTTCGGCCATGAAGGCCATGCCGGAGGCGGGCTGCCAGTTGATCGTGCATTCCATGCGTCAGTCCTCTTGGAAAACGGCATTGTGCCTGTGGGTTCGAAACGATTCGTTTCTGCTCGAAGGCGGTCCGTTCAGCGCGGCAAACAGTCGGATACATGTTGAACATGTCACGAACTTGCGCGAAAGCGCCCCGTCCGATACAATTTGTTTCGCTTGAGTGGAACTTTCGATGTTTGGACGCGTCCTACACAAGCTTGTTTCGTTTGTCTCCTCCACTCCCCTTCATTGGTGGATTCCTGAACCCGAGTTTCTGGCACTCGGGTTCTTTTTTGGAAACAAAGTAAGTTTGTACTTACATATGTTGTAAGTAGGGTCAATCCTTGGCTTGCTGGGCGCTCAGCCGGGCCTTGGCGGCCATCTCGTCCCGCAGACGCTTGAGTTTCTCCCGCGGGTCTTCCTTGGGCCCGCCCCCTTCGCCCAGCTTCATCTCGGCCACGAAGCGGCTGGGCGTGGCCTGCACATACTCCCGCCCCTTCTTGCGCCGCTTCAGCACGCTGACACCCAGGGTGAGCCGTGCGCGGGTGATGCCCACATACATCAGGCGGCGCTCCTCCTCCACCTGCTGCGGCGAGATCTCGCCTTCCTCGCGTGAGAAGGGCAGCGAGCCCTCGTTGACCCCCGCCAGCACCACATGGGGCCACTCCAGGCCCTTGGACGCGTGCAGCGTGGACAGCGTCACCACGTTCTGATCCGCGTTGCGCTCGGCCAGGCTGGTGATGAGCGAGATCGTCTGGGCCACCTCGATGACGCTCTTTTTTTCGGACTCGACCGTCATGCCCCCGTCGTTCTCGATCTCGCCACCGCAGCGCTTGGCGACCCAGTCGATGAAGTCCAGCACATTGGTCCAGCGGGCGGCGGCGACCTTCTCGTTCTCTTCGTTGTCGTAGAGGTGCTGCTCGTAGGCGATGTCCTTGAGCCACTCCAGCAGCAGCGCCTTGGCTGCCTCGCCCCCATAGGTCTGGCGGGCCTTGTATTCAAAGTCGTTGATGTAGCGCCCGAACTCGTGCA
>CAYPUS010000445.1:0-2746 GCA_964413815.1 uncultured Aquabacterium sp.
GGCGAATCCAAGTACGGCAAGCCGGTGATCGACCGGGTTGTCACGCCCGGCACGCCCCTGCAGGAGGCGGCCAAGTGCGCGCTGATCTCGATGGATTCGACCCTGAAATCCAATCTGTCGGTGGGTCTGCCGCTGGACCTGCTGGTCTACGATGCCGACACCCTGCGGGTGGACAAGCTCATCAACATCGATGAAACGAACCAGTATTTCCGGATGATCCGCACGACCTGGGGGCAGCGCCTGCGCCAGGTTTTCGATTCCATCCCCGACCCGACCTGGGAGGGGCAACAGGCCGACCTGTCCACGCATACGCCCATGCAGGCGCAGGCCATGAATCCCATGAGCAAGATCCACGCCCCGGGCAGCTGAGGCCGGTCCGTTGAGAAGGCCCGGTTAACGCCAGGCCTCGGCCACGCGGGCATGCGTGGGGTGGCGGTCCAGCCAGCCCACCACGAACAGGCAACCCAGCACCGACAGCACCGTGGCCAGCGCGAAGGTGGCCGCATAGCCCAGCGCATCGCCCAGCACGCCACCGGCGATGCCGCCCAGGCTGCCGACCACGACCACCACGCTGGCCAGCAAGGTGTAGTCGGTGCCGGCGTGATCGGGGTCCGAGGCGTCCATCATCAGCGTGAACAAGGCGACGGTGGCCATGGTGCCGACAACACCTTCAATCACCGTGGCGGCCCAAAGGATGCCCATGCCGCCCAGGCCCATGGCCGCCACCACGAAGAGGCCGAAGCCTGCCGCCTGGGCCAGTCCGCAGGCCAGCAGGGCCATGCGGCGGCCCAGCTTCCAGGTCACCCATCCGCCGATGCTGGCGCCAAGCAGGCTGGTGCCCGAGCCAACAGCGCCCTTCATCAGCGCGATGTCCGCCTTGCTCACGCCCATGTCGAGCAGAAAGGGGGCGATGAGTGCGCTGAGCAGCTGGTCACCAAAGCGGTAGCAGAAGATCAGGCCGGCGAAGGCCAGCATGCCCGGCGCCATCACGCGCTGCAGCCAAGCCAGGGCCAGTTGCAGGCCGCGCGGGCGTGCGGTGGGCGCCGCCGCGTCGTCTGGCGCGGTGCGAGCGCGTGTGGGCTCTTGCAGCGGGATCACCGGCAGCACCGTGATGGTCAGCAAGGCGGCCATGACCAGGAACATGGTTTGCCAGCCCGTGCGGGCAAAGAGCCACAGCAGCAGGCCGCCGCCCAGGATCATGCCCAGGCGGTAGGCGCCCACCTGGATGGCATTGGCCAGGCCCCGCTCCTTGGCGCTGAGCATGCGCACCGACAGGCCGTCCGTGACCACATCCTGAGAGGCCGCGATCAGGTTGAAGCCAAACACCGCGACGAACAGCACGATGCCGCCGGGCGCCAGCGTCATCTGCGACAGCAGCAGCGCGGCCGCCACGGCCGAGAGCTGAAAGGCCAGCAACCATGCGCGCCGCGTGCCGTATTGATCCAGCAGTGGCGCCCACAGGAACTTGATGCCCCAGGGCAGCGAGAGGAACTGCAAGAAGCCGATGGCCGTCAGCGACCAGCCAGCATCGCGCAGCAGCACCGGCAGGGCCAGGGTGAAGAAGCCGAAGGGCAGGCCTTGCGCCACATACAGTGCGACCAGCAGCAAGAAGCGGTGGCGCGGCCCGAGCTGCATGCCCCAGGTCCGTGTCAGGCGCGGGGCTGCGCCGTGCCGGCCTGGCGGTCCAGCTCGTCGATGCAGGCGAGCATCTCGGCGTGGCAGCGGGCCATCAGCGCGGGCAGGTCGGCCTGGGTCAGGCCGGTCGTGGGGATGGGGGGCAGGGCGCGCATGGCCACCTGGCCGCTGTGCCAGCGGTTCAGGCGCATGCCGCGCACATAGTTGTTGACGCACAGCGGCACGATGGGCACGCCGGCATTGATGGCCATCTGGAAGGCGCCCTTCTTGAGGGGGCCCAGGCCCCGGCCGTGCCCGCGCGTGCCTTCGGCGAAGACCCAGATCGAGACGTCCTGGTGCTGCAGCGCATCGGTCGTGGTGAGCATGGCCTTCTTGGCCTGCGCCGCGTTGCCGCGCTCGATCAGCACATTGCCTGCCAGCCAGTAGAGCTGCCCGAAGAAGGGGATCCAGCGCAGGCTCTTCTTGCCCAGCGTGACGGTGCGCTGCGGCACGGCCGGGCCGAACACGAACAGGTCGTAGTTGGAGATGTGGTTGGCCACGATGACCGCGGGGCGCTCATGGCCCAGCACCGCCTCGGTCTCCATCCTCACCTTCAGGCCCAGGATGCGCAGCGCGGGCAGGGCATAGATGCGGGCAGCCAGCCGGCTGTTGTCAGGGTTGAAGGGACGCAGGGCACTGATCAGCAGGCCCAGCAGACTGGCCGCGATGAAATGCACGCACAACAACAGCATGCGCAGAAAAAACAACATGGGAACCTTGGGCGCGGCAGGGAGAATGAAAGGTTGAGCGGGGCGCGAGACGGCGCAGTATAGATACAAGCGCGCACCACCTGACCGGCCGCCGGTATCGAGGGGGTGGATGTGGGGGCAGCCACCCAGGACCCCGGCCAGCCTCTATAATGCCGCTTTACCACCGCAGCGCCCGTCTTGAAGGCCGGCGCTTTTGCGCAATGACCAAGTTTGTCTTCGTCACGGGCGGTGTGGTGTCCTCGCTTGGCAAGGGCATCGCCGCTGCGTCACTGGCCGCGATTCTGGAATCGCGTGGCCTCAAAGTCACCCTCATCAAGCTCGATCCCTACATCAACGTGGATCCGGGCACCATGTCGCCCTTT
>CAYPUS010000446.1:0-2741 GCA_964413815.1 uncultured Aquabacterium sp.
AAGCTGCTGCGCAGCGAAATCGACGACTACTACGCCGCCTTCCGCGTCAGCCGCGACCTGCTCGAGCTGCGCAACCTGGTCGACTGCGCCGAGCTGATCGTGCGCTCGGCGCTGGCCCGCCAGGAAAGCCGCGGCCTGCACTTCAGCCGCGACTACCCCCGCACCCTGCCAGCCAGCTTCCCGACCATCCTGAGTAAGAAGCCCAAGAAAAAAGACGCCTGGCTGCCCTGAATCAGGCACAGTTCTTTAGTGGATTCGGCGGCGGGGGAGGGGGCTCACAAATTAGCTATTTCAGCCGCTCTGCAAGTTCTAGGAGCCACGGTTTGTCGTAGGCGCCTTCTTGGGGTTCAGTCACCTCATCCAAAACTGTCAATGTGTAAGCCTTCCTTTTATCTACCCAGGTTAGCTCCGACATCGATCGCCCAGAAGGGGCCTTCTTCACCACTAAGCGAGCCGGTTGGTTTTTCACTTTGACGTTCATGAGTTCATCAACGGCTAATACACCTCCGCCGGCACTTACGAAGTCGAACTCGGATAAAGTAATCAGCACGCCGTCTGGTCGTTTAAAAGCCCGTACCACGCTGTGCGAAGTTGCTGTTTCGGGGCCGTCGGCGATGAAGCCTTGGAACTCGTAATCGGCAAGCTTTGATTTAGAGAGGTCTGCCGGCTGAACTTTTAAATGGGGCCGGATTCTTTCTTCGCTCCTAAGGCGGTTTTGATAGTTGTCGGCAAAAATAAACGCGTCTTCCGGGACGACTTCATGCGGAATGCCGCGTTTATTTGGATTGCGATTGCCTTCAATATCCTCCTCCACCATTCTTTTTATGGTGGGCGGCAGTTTGTCCTTTGATACCCTTTTGACTTTTCCGACTTCTGCGTCAGTGAAGGGGCTTTTTGCGCCTTCGTGCGCCAGCGCACTCATGGTAACTAAAGCAGCAGCAAAAGCGAGAGGTAGTTTAATCATTTTCATCCCTGTAATTTATTGCGTTCCCCACTGGGAAAGGTTGCAATCCGTTGCAATGCTGTTTCCGAGAAAAATGTAAAGGCCTCCGCTATTCTTCCAGTGGTGCCCCACCACTCGCCCGGTCCAGAATTCGCTTCCTAGATGTCCGGCGTAAGAGCGCCAAGTGTACTCCCATCCGTTCTGGCCTTTTCCAACTGTGTTAATTGCATGAAGAAATACGCCATTTCGAAAGTGCTCAGACGCGGTCCATAGTAGGTGATTTTTAAATGACCAGTCAACCGTTATGCTTTCTTGAGCTCCGGCCCCTATGCAAGACCTGCTTACTATACCTTGTGCATACGAGCCTGAAGCGGCCAAGCCTAAGATGACTGTGTATATCGCATGCGTAATAAGTGAACCTGCTTTTTTCATTTGTTTCCCTATTTAAGAAAATTTTTGATTGGATGAGTGTTTTAGGTGGTGGTTGCTGCCTCCATTCTTTCGTTGCTGGGAATCTTCAGGGCTCCGCGCGAAATTTGTATTGTGCGTTTTATTGAATGTGAGGCGGGATTTCCCTGTTGAAGGCGTGGTTGAATAAGTTAAGCTGTTGCGCGTTGTATTTGTTTTTTACACGCCCGTTCAAAAGTGAGGATGATTTGATGCATCATCCGTTTACCTGCTGGGAATTTATCTGTGCCGAAGATAGGCGCCTGTAATTCAGCGACGTGCCCGCATTGCGTTACGAGCCTGCACGAATTCGAACGCGAACGTCACCGCGCCCTTGAGCAGCTTCTCGTTCTCCTTGCGCTCGGCCTCGGTCATGTGAAAGGCCAGGTCCACCTGGTGCCG
This sequence comes from uncultured Aquabacterium sp., assembly GCA_964413815.1. GTDB lineage: Bacteria > Pseudomonadota > Gammaproteobacteria > Burkholderiales > Burkholderiaceae_C > Aquabacterium. The sequence continues at coordinate 1,793 of CAYPUS010000446.1, forward strand.
GATGTAGCGCGGCGGCAGCCGATTGAGCGCCACGCAGGCCACATCGGGGTGGTGCTCTTCGCTCAACAAGGGGTACTTGTGCGCGAGGTCGACCACGAGGGCCACCACCAGCTTTTCGTAGTAGTTGTGCAAGGTTGTGAAATCGGCAGGCATCGCGGGTCGCTGGGTGTTCTGGCGAAGGTAGCCGCCAGTGTGGCCCAAAGCGGGCCCGCGCTGCCGTGAAAAACTGGACCGAAACGCGCAGGATGCGCGCCCGTGGTGAACGCGCCGGGTCAGCCTTGCAGCCGCTCCAGCACGCGCAGCGAAAAGTCCACCGCCGTCACATCCTTGGTCAGCTTGCCGATGGAGATGCGGTCCACTCCCGTGGCCGCGATGCCGCGCAGCTGATCCAGCGTCACGCCGCCCGAGACCTCCAGCAGCGCGCGGCCACCGGCCACTTCCTGGTTGATGCGCACGGCTTCGCGCATCATCGCGTTGTCGAAGTTGTCGAGCAGCACGCTCTCGGCGCCGGCCTGCAGGGCCTCGCGCAACTGATCGAGCGTCTCGACCTCGATCTGGATGGTGATCTGCCCGGCGCCGGTCGAAGAGCCAGCAGAAGCGGCACCAGCTTGCTGAGTCACCAGCGCCTGCGCATTGCGCAGTGCGCCCGTCACGCTGCCAGCTGCGGCGATGTGGTTTTCTTTGATCAGGATGCCGTCGTACAGCGCCAGGCGCTGGTTGGCGCCGCCACCCACGCGCACCGCGTACTTCTGTGCCAGGCGCAGGCCCGGCAAGGTCTTGCGCGTATCGAGCACGACGCAGCCGCGCGAGTTCGGCGAAGCGCCTTCGATGGCCTTCATGTGCCGGTGCGTGAGCGTGGCCACCGCGGACAGGGTCTGCAGGAAGTTGATGCCCGGGCGCTCGGCCGTCAGCATGGCGCGCGCATCCGCCTCGATCAGGCAGACCTCGG
>CAYPUS010000447.1:0-2741 GCA_964413815.1 uncultured Aquabacterium sp.
CTGCGCGCTCTTGTCGGCCATGCGCTCGAGCGCGCAGAATTTGGTCGATGCGCTGGCGTTGAGCAAGACCCGCGCGACGCTGCCGCGCTTCCTCTTCGGGCTGGGCATCCGCCATGTCGGCGAGACCACCGCCAAGGACCTGGCGCGCCACTTCGGCAAGATGGACAGCATCATGGATGCCTCGGTGGCGCAGTTGCTGGCCGTGCGCGATGTGGGGCCCGTGGTGGCCCAGAGCATCCGGACCTTCTTCGATCAGCCGCACAACCGCGAGGTGGTCGAACAGCTGCGGGCGGCCGGTGTGAGCTGGCCCGAACACGAGCCTTCCGCCGAGGCAGACGCCGCATCGCTGCCGCTATTCGGCAAAACGGTGGTGCTGACCGGCACGCTGCCCAATCTGTCTCGCGAGGAGGCCAAGGCCCTCCTTGAAGAAGCGGGCGCCAAGGTGGCCGGCTCGGTCTCCAAGAAGACGCACTATGTGGTGGCCGGCGCCGAGGCCGGCAGCAAGCTGGACAAGGCGCAGGCGCTGGGTGTGCCCATCCTCGATGAAGACGGCTTGCGTGCGCTGCTGGCATCGGGCGGCGCCGGCACGGAAGCCGGCAGCGAAGCCGATACCGACAAGGCTTGACGAAATCCACCACAAGAAGGGGCATGCCATGGCCGTGCGCGAGATCCTCAAGATGGGCGACCCTCGTCTGCTCAAGGTGGCCGAGCCGGTCACCGCCTTCGACACGCCCGAACTGCACGCGCTCATCCAGGACCTGAGAGACACCATGGCGGCCGCCAATGGGGCAGGCCTGGCCGCGCCGCAGATCGGTGTGGACCTGGCGATCGTGGTCTTCGGCTTTGGCCGCAACGGCCGTTATCCCGACGCGCCGCCGGTGCCCGAGACGGTGCTGATCAACCCCGAGATCACGCCCTTGTCGGCCGAGGAAGAAGAGGGCTGGGAGGGCTGCCTGTCTGTGCCTGGCCTGCGCGGGGTGGTGCCGCGCTTCGCGCGCATCCGCTACACCGGCTTCGATCCCCAGGCCCAGCCCATCGACCGCATTGCCGAAGGCTTTCATGCGCGCGTGGTCCAGCACGAATGCGACCACCTCATCGGCAAGCTCTACCCCATGCGGGTGCGCGACTTCACGCGCTTTGGCTATACCTCGGTGCTCTTTCCTGGCCTGGATGCGGCCCAGGCCGACGACTGAATACTCAAGGCGCCTCACCCGGCCTGACGGGCTGGTAGGCGTAGGCCTTGAGCAGCTGCAGCGGGATCACATCCAGCGCGTTCTCGTGCGTGCTCTCCAGGATCACGGGCGGCGCCACGCCTTCCTGGCAGGCCTCCAGCCAGCGCGCCGCGCACAGGCACCAGCGCTGACCGGGCTTGAGGCCCGCAAAGCGCCATTCGGGGCGTGGGGTGATCAGGTCATTGCCGCGTTCCTGCGCGAAGCGCAAAAACGCCTCGGTCATGCGCGCGCACACGACATGCTGGCCTTCATCGTCTCCCCTGGTGCGGCAGCAGCCATCGCGGAAGAAGCCCGTCACCGGATCGTAAGAGCAGGCACGCAGGGCCCCGCCCAGCACATTGCGACCCGGGGTGAGGTGGATGCTCATGAGGGGGGCGGTGTGAGGAAGGAGGGGCAGGGGAGAAGAAGAGGGCGGGCAGGCCCGGAGCCTCAGACGGGCTCGAGCACCAGATGCGTGGTCTCGACGGCCAGGATGCGATGGCGGCCAGAGCGGGGCAGCAGAGGGCCGTGGTGGCGGGCCAGCCATTCGCCGCCGCGGTAAGCGACCTGGGCCGTGCCATCGGGCGCCCAGCCTTTGACGCTGACTTCCTCGCCCACGTCGAGTTCACCCAGGCCAGTGGTGTTGTAGCACTCGGTGTCGAGAGGGCCGCGGCGCAACAGGCGCAGGTGCCAGCCCAGGACGCCGCCGCCGCCAATGGCGGCAGCCAATGCCAGCTGCACCAGCTGCGGAGCGCCGGCCAGGGCCGCCACACCGGCAAGGGCCGCACCCGTGGCCAGAATCAACAAGTGCGCCGAGCGCGTCAACAGCTCCAGGCTCAAGAAGAAGCCCGCGATGATCCACCAAAGAGTCCACTCGCTCATCTCTTGAAGACCCCCTTCGGGCGGGGAGTTTAGCGGTTGTCAAAACGCTTGTCTCGGTCTCTGGGGTTTCCTCGGGTGCGAGGCAGGCCCATTGCCGAGACCGTGCTGTCTTCGCCACGCAATATCCGGACCTGTGAAATGCCCTGACGTTGCCGCGAAGATGTCACCCGGGGCAGCCCCTCATTGCCCTACACTTCGCGAACTTTTCTCTCCGCCCACACCATTTTTCCGAATTTCCAATAAGGGCCCGGCCAATGCTTCGTTTTCATTTCCCCATCGTCATCATCGATGAAGACTACCGCTCGGAAAACACCTCCGGCCTGGGCATCCGGGCATTGGCCGACGCCATCCAGAAAGAGGGCTTCGAAGTCCTGGGCGTGACCAGCTACGGTGACCTCTCGCAGTTCGCGCAACAGCAAAGCCGGGCCAGCGCCTTCATCCTGTCCATCGACGACGAGGAGTTCGGCGCGGGATCGAAAGCCGAGGTCGACGCCGCCCTGAAGAACCTGCGCCAGTTCGTCAGCGAAATCCGCTTCAAGAATGCGGAGATCCCCATCTACATCTATGGCGAGACGCGCACCTCCGAGCACATCCCCAACGACATCCTGCGCGAGCTGCACGGCTTCATCCACATGTTCGAGGACACGC
>CAYPUS010000448.1:0-2736 GCA_964413815.1 uncultured Aquabacterium sp.
CGACTTCGATCGGGGTGGTCTCGGCCTTGAACCAGCCGGCCTGCTGAGCGGCGATGGCACGGCGGTGCGATTCGGCGGCGAAAGCGTCCTGCTCTTCGCGGGTCACCTTCCACTGCTCGGCCACCTTCTCGGCGGTCATGCCCATGCCGTAGGCGATGCCCACGTTTTCGTCGTTGTTGACGATGCTGGGGTTGAAGGACGGCTTGTTGCCGCCCATCGGCACCATCGACATCGACTCCACGCCACCGGCGATCATGACCTCGGCCTCACCCACGCGGATGCGGTCGGCGGCCATGGACACGGCGGTGATGCCAGCGGCGCAGAAGCGGTTGACGGTGGCACCGGCCACGGTCTTGGGCAGGCCCGACAGCAGCGCGGCGATCTTGGCCACGTTCATGCCTTGCTCGCCCTCGGGCATCGCGCAGCCGACGATGGCGTCTTCGATGGCGGCGGGATCCAGGGAGGGCACTTGCGACAGTGCGCTCTTGATCACGGCCACCAGCAGGTCGTCCGGACGGGTGTTCTTGAAGACGCCACGGCCCGACTTGCCGATCGGGGTGCGGGTGGCGGCGACGATGTAAGCGTCACGAAGTTGCGTCATGTTGAATGCTCCGATCGATCAGTTGCGGACAGGCTTGCCGGTGGACATCATGCCCATGATGCGTTCCTGCGTCTTGGGGTTGTCCAGCAGCGTGCAGAAGTGCTTGCGCTCCAGGGCCATCAGGTATTCCTCGGTCACCAGCGTGCCTGCATCGACATCACCGCCCGTCAGGACGTCGGCGATCATCGAGCTGATCAGGTAGTCGTGTTGCGAGATGAAGCCACCGTCGCGCATGTTGATGAGCGACGATTGCAGCGTGGCCTTGACGTTGCGGCCAGCCACGGCGAACGAGCGCTTGAGCGGGGCGCGGTAGCCCGACTCGAACATGGCCTTGGCCTGCTGGATGGCGACATACAGGACTTCGTCCTTGTTGGGGACGATCACGTCGCTGTCGAGCAGGTAGCCGTACTTGCGCGACTCGTGGGCCGAGACGCCGACCTTGGCCATCGCGGCGGCCTGGAAGCCTTCCTTGACGAAGCCGATCAGCTCGGCGCCGTTCTGGCCGGACACGCCCTTGGCGGCCTCGACCTGTTCAGCGGCGCGGCGGGCCAAGTAGGCCAAGCCACCGGCGCCGGGGATCAGGCCCACGCCCGCTTCGACCAGGCCGATGTAGGACTCGACGTGTGCCACGCGCTTGGCGCAGTGCACGGCCAGCTCGCAACCACCGCCCAGGGCCATACCATGGATGGCGGCCACGGTCGGCACATTGCTGTAGCGCACGGCCAGCATGAACTCTTGCAGCTGCTTTTCCAGCGGCTCGATGGCCTTGCCGCCGCCGCTCATGAAGGCGGGCATCATGGACTGCAGGTCGGCACCAGCGGAGAACGGTGCGTCGGGCGACCAGATGACCAGACCCTTGTAGTCGGTCTCGGCCAGTTGCAGGCCCTTGAACAGGCCTTCGGTGACGCCTTGGCCGATGGCGTGCATCTTGGACTTGATCGAGGCGATGATGACCTCGTCGTCCAGCGTCCACAGGCGGATCGAAGCGTCTTCGAACAGGGTCTTGCCGAAGGTGGTGGCGTCGGGCGCGTTCGAGCCCAGCACGCTTTCACGGAAGAACTGGCGCTTGTAGACAGCCAGCTCGTTTTGCGGCTTGAACTTGCCTTCGGCAGCGCTCCAGGAGCCTTCGGGCTGGTGCACGCCACCCTTGTCGGCGACGGGGCCCTTGAAGACCCAGTCAGGCAGCGGGGCCTTGCTCAGCGCCTTGCCTGCCTCGATGTCGGCTTGCACGGCCTGGGCGGTTTCCAGCCAGCCGGCGGCCTGCCACAGCTCGAAGGGGCCTTGCTTGTTGCCATAGCCCCAGCGCATGGCGAAGTCCACATCGCGGGCGGTGTCGGCGATCTCGGCCAGGCACACGGCGCTGTAGTGGAAGGCGTTGCGCAGCACGGCCCACACGAACTGGGCTTGCGGGTTGGCGGAGGCACGCAGGGCCTTCAGGCGCTCAGCGGGCTTGAGCTTGAGGATGTCCAGGACTTCCTTGTCGGCCTTGGCGCCACCGGGCACGTAGGTCATCGTGGCGGGATCCAGGCGCAGGACGGTCTTGCCTTCCTTCTTGTAGAAGCCCGAACCGGACTTCTGGCCCAGCCAGCCCTTTTCCAGCAGCTTCGTGACCACGGCGGGCTCATTGAACTGGGGCAGGAAGGGGTCGTTCGGCAGGTTGTCGCGCAGGGTTTGCGAACCCTTGGACATGATGTCCGTGCCGACGATGTCCAGCGTGCGGTAGGTGGCCGAAGAGGCGCGGCCCAGGCGCTTGCCGGTCAGGTCATCGACCACGTCATAGGTCAGGCCCGACTTCTCGGTCTCGATCAGCGTGAACAGCGCGCCGGCGATGCCGATGCGGTTGGCGATGAAGTTGGGGGTGTCGTTGGTGCGGATCACGCCCTTGCCAACGGCGGTCGTCACGAAGCTTTCCAGCTGGTCGACGATGGCGGGGTTGGTCGTGGGGGTGGGGATCAGTTCCACCAGGTACATGTACCGCGGCGGGTTGAAGAAGTGGATGCCCAGGAAGCGCGAGCGCAGTTGCTCGGGCAGCACTTGCGACATCTTGGTGATCGACAGGCCGGAGGTGTTGGTGGCCAGGATCGCGGTGTCATTCACGAAGGGAGCGATCTTCTTGTACAGATCTTCCTTCCAGT
>CAYPUS010000449.1:0-2732 GCA_964413815.1 uncultured Aquabacterium sp.
GCGGCCGCAGGTGTCGGCCACGATGGTCAGCATGGGCCGGCCCTCGTTGCTGCGCAGCACCGAGCCCGTGCCGAGGTAGACGCCGCCTTGGGCCAGCATGGTCTCGGTGGCGCTGTAGTGCTCGGCCACCTCCTGGCGGTTGTAGAAGATGATGTCCACGGCCTGGTTGCCTTCCAGATCGAGGATGCGCAGGGTCTGGCCGGCGCGGATCTCGGTCAGCCAGGGCTCGCCCGCAGGCTGGCGATGGCGAAGGATGGCGGTCGCCGGGTCGCGCGTGCTTTCCTTGAGCGTGTTGGTCGCGATGGGGGCGTCGGCTGCTTCGGTGGCAATGACGGTGCTCATGGTCGGTTCCTTGCGATGGGGTGTTCAGCGGCAGCGTTCATGCGAGGCATGCATTCAGCACAGGGCGAACACGTCGCTGTTGTGATGGGCCCGGGCACACTCGGGTCGGTGGTGGCGGCAGACATCGTCGGCCGGCGCAGGGCCACGGCGCCAGGCCGCGATGCCCACCTTGCCCGGCGCATAGGTCTCGCGCGGATCCAGCGGATGCGGCGCCGTGCTGATGGCCACGATCACATCCATGTCCAGCCGCAGTTCCACCATGTCACCGGGCCTGGCATGGCCAGGATGGAAGACAAAGCGCCCCGCCTCGTCGACGCTGACCTTGCTGAACAGGTTCACCGGCGCGATCAGGTCGCGCGCGCCCAGGCCGTGCTTGCCGATCTCGACCAGCAACCCATCCTTGCCGCTGCGGTACATGGCATTGCGCGCGGCCTCGAAGCGCCGCTCGCCGTATTGCGCGGCCAGGCGCTTGCTGTCGAGCAGGCCACCGAAAGGGTCGTGCCAGCCCAGCGTGTCTTCGGTGAAGGAAGCCATCGCGCGGCCCATGTCGCTCATCAGCACGTTGCCGCGCTGGTAGTGCGCGGTGTGCTGCGCCTTGAGGCTGTCGGGCATGCAGTAACGCTCCAGCTTGTCGTGCGCGGCATAAAGCAACACCGAGCAGTTGACGCCTGCGTCCAGCGCCACGAAACGCAGGGCCATGCCGCGGCTCAGGCGCCAGCTCCAGTGGCCACCGCCGGGTACGGTCTCGCTGAAGACCACGCGATCGGCCGGCAGATCGGGCGCAAAGCGCTGCCAATGCGTGATGGCATCGACCGGCTGCGAGGCCGGTGGGTTGTCCAGGGTGTGTTCGGCAGACATGGCTTCTCCTTCGGGCGGGCCAGGCGCTGCCTGGCCGTGCCCGTCTTGCGACGTTGAACGACGTTGAGCGGTGACTAAAAAAGGCGATCAGACGGTGGCAGCGGTGCGCGACAACTGCGCCAGCAGATCCAGATCGGTGTGCATGCCCGATGTCTCCCGGATGCGATCGAGGATGCGGCGTTTGAGGGCAAGGAACTCGGGCGTGTGTTTCATGTCCTGGTTGCGCTGCGCGGGCAGCGGCACCTCGTAGATGGTGTCGATGCGGCCGGGCCTGGGCGCCATCAGCACCACGCGCTGCCCCAGGTAGATGGCCTCTTCCACATCGTGCGTGACAAAGACGATGGTGGACTTCTCCAGCCGGTGCACGTGCAGGATCAGGTCGTGCATGACCTCGCGGGTCTGGGCGTCGAGCGCGCCGAAGGGCTCGTCCATCAGCAGGATGTCGGGCCGGCTCATCAGGGCGCGCGCAATGGCCACGCGCTGCTGCATGCCACCCGATAGCTGATTGGGCCAGGCCTGCGCCACCTGGCTCAGGCCCATCAGCCTCAGCAAGGCATCGGCGCGGCCACCGGCGGCCTCCACCTCGCTGCTGCAGCGCTCGGCGAAGTGCGCGCGCAGCTGGCGGCAGAACTTGATGTTCTCGCGCACCGTCATCCAGGGATACAGGCTGTAGTGCTGAAACACCATGGCGCGGTCGGGACCGGGACCGGTCACCGGCCTGCCATCGACGCTGAGCGTGCCGCGGTCATGGTGCTCCAGGCCGCCGATGGTGCGCAGCAAGGTGGACTTGCCGCAGCCCGAGGCGCCCACGAAGGTGATGAACTCATTGGGCTCGACGCGCAGGCTCACGTCCTGCAGGGCATCGACCTTGGCGCCTTCGTAGCGCTTGAACACATGGTTGACATCGATCTTGGGATGCATGGTGCTCGCTCCTTGATGTGCGGGCCATCAGCCCTTGATGTGCGCCCAGGGGAAGGCCTTGCGGTGCGCCAGGCGGAAGGCCTGGTCCGTCAGCAGCCCGATCAGGCCGATCAGCAAGATGCCCGCGAAGATCTTGTCCGTCTGCAAGAAGCGCTGCGCCTTGAGGATGGCGTAGCCCAGGCCCGAGTTGGCCGCCACCAGCTCAGCCACGACCAGGTAGGTCCAGGCCCAGCCCATGGTCACGCGCAGGGTGTCGAGCAGGGCCGGCTTGGCCGAAGGCAGGATCACCTTTTCCAGCAGCTCGATGCGTGTGGCGCCCATGGTCTGCGCGGCCTCGATCTGGGCCATGGGCACGCGGCGCACGTCCTCGGCCACCATCAGCACCATCTGAAAGAAGGTGCCAATGAAGATGATGGCCACCTTCGATGACTCGTCGATGCCCACCCACAGCATCACCAGCGGGATGAAGGCCACCGCGGGCATGTAGCGGATGAAATCGGTCAGGGGCTCCAGCAAACCCTGCACGGCGCGGAAGCTGCCGATCAAGAGGCCCAGCGGCAGCGCGATCACCGCCGACAGCAGAAAGCCCGCCACCACCCGGTAGATGCTGA
>CAYPUS010000450.1:0-2727 GCA_964413815.1 uncultured Aquabacterium sp.
GCCGCAAATCAGCGGCTAGTTCGGAACGGGGAAGTCCCTTTCATTCGTTAGGCCTTCGTTTGCCGAGGGACACGTGCCAAACCGGGCCATTCCTATATCGATCAAAAATGGAAAAGTAGAATGAAGCGTAAGGAAGTTTTTATCAAAGCGGTTGCCCTAGGATTTTTCTGCATTGGCGCACCCCAGGCAGTTCATGCACAGTACAAATGTGTACACAGCGACGGCGCTGTCACATTCCAGCAAGTCCCTTGCCCCACCGGAAATCGTAGCGAGAGGATCGTAATAAAGTCAGCGCCGTCCAGCCCTGACGGCGAGCGCCCCATTGAGATCCGAGCAGGAATTGCTGCGCAACGTCCGGTTGTAGGCATGACCCTCAAAGAACTACAGCGAGCAATGGGGACACCAGACAAAGTGAACGCAGGTCAGTACGGTACAAACACAAGCAATCAACTGATCTACTATCGTGGTGATCGAACACTTTACGTGTACACCGAGAACGGCATAGTTAGATCAATTCAGAACATGGAAGGCGGGAAAATTGAAATCAGCCAACCAACCGCTACGCGCACAAAGGCATGTCCTAGCGCCAGGGAGATCAGAGACATTGAAATCGAGATTAACAAAATTCAGAACAGAGACAACCATCAGTTGCAGGCCGAGCTTCGTAAGCAATACGGAGAGGCCAAGCAATGTGGCCGGTGACGCAGCGCAACCTCGCACTGCTAGTGAAACGTTATGCGTAATTCAACCCCTGAAGCACCTGCCGCCAGCCTAACTCTGCGTTCAACCGGGCACCAACGTGCTGCGCACGTTGATGCCGGTTAACTGGGGGCCATCCACCCCCGTAAGTAACGCTGACACCATGATTCAGAGAAAAGCATGATTGTTCACTGCCCGAAATGTAGCTACAGCCGAAAGCCGACGGACACCGCACCAGCAACTGAATGTCCAGCCTGCGGAGTTATTTTCGAAAAGATCCTCAACCTATCCAACGCGAGCACGTTAGCTCGCCCTACTCCAACGCCAAAACCGTCAGCGGCGGTTTCCCCATCGCTGGAAAAAGCCCCACTCAAACCTCCGGCAACCACAACCTCGTGTCCAGCGTGTGGGGGCTTGGTAGCCTATGGAGCGAAGACCTGCCCCCATTGCGGCAAAGCTGAGCCCGCCCCCAAGCCCTCCGACCAAGTTAGGAAGAAGCATCTCCTTATAGCTGTGGGTGTTATCGTACTTATCATAATGGGTCTATCGAAATCACCCTCTTCATCTGGAGCAAAGTCAGCCGCCAATGCAGACCTCGACACATACGGGCAAAAGATCGCCCAGAGTGCACTTCCGGGAGCATTAGCGTTTCGCGCTAGTAATAAAACAACGGACTCCCCGTTGGCATATAAACTTGTCTTTGCTAGCTCAAGTCCAGACCTAATGAGCGACCCAGCAGGAAGCTCAAGCCCATCTGCGCATCTTAGGAATCAAGGCATAGCGCTAATGTGGAAGGAGAAATTCTGCACAAGCGATCTTTCGTCCATTATCAGTCGCCACCGGCTGGCTCTGGTTTCTGGTCAGATCGTAGACACTCACGGCGAGATACAGGCAATCGCGATATGCAATTACTAATCGCCGGCGTCGAATTCTGTATGCATGAATCTGCAAACCACTTCAACACGGTGAGCGACTCCTCCGCAAAAGCACCTGTCACCCGCCTAACTCGGCGTTCAACCGGACATCAACGTGCTGCGCACGTTGCTGCCGGTTAACTGGGGCGTTAGGCCTCGCTAAAGATGTCTACTGCTGCATGAAGAATCAGCCAACTTTCCGGGTGAGGCGTTATACGATACGCTGAGTTGCCACATACAGACTTCGCACCCATGCTTAGAACACTTGCGCTTTCTGTCGTCCTGTTGAACATAGTGACCTGCCACGCAGAAGAGGTGCGGATTGCTTGTTTCTTTGATGGTCCTATTGCTGTCCCAGAGATGGACGCAGAGGCAAATGAGTTAAAGCGAGGTTTTTTGGTAAGCAACATTGAGCGTGTTGTTCTGCTTGAGCTAAAGCCACCAAAGGTGCTTGATAGCAACTTCTTTAGACTTTTTCCAGATGGACCAAGCAGTTTAACAGTTGATGATGAAAGCATTCAGGTTTACTGGAGCGCGCACAAACACCCACGACAGCCAGCGATGCATTTGACCGCAAATCGCTTTTCGTTGGAAGCGGTCGAGTACTTCCAGATCAAAAAGCAAGGCCCAGGGCTTGACGTTTATAGTTGGACACGCACAGGCAAGTGCAAGGTAGACAAACGAAAGTTCTAACGTTCATTGCAGCGAGAAGGGCATCTGCTTGCTGTTTCGAATTAACCCCAGGAGAGCACATGACTAGCCTTATTTCATTCAGCATTTACAGAACAGAATCTGTGACTTTAAAAGGTGAGAAGTTCACCGTTTGCTTCAGCAAACGAACAGATGGTGAAGAATACGCATTATTCGCCGTCAACGATAGCGGCACAAAGAATTGGCGCGCCTTCTATTCCTCAGATGTTGCTTCCGACTTCGCGGCAAGCACAGATGGAAAGCTCGAAGACGAGGTCTACAAGGTGCTGAAGTCTGATATCGAGCACGGTCTCATCTAGTATTCATGGGCAGTTCAGCGTGTTCTCATCCACCTTGGCACCTGTGCCGCGCCTAACTCGGCGTTCAACTGGACATCAACGTGCTGCGCACGTTGCTGCCAGTT
>CAYPUS010000451.1:0-2726 GCA_964413815.1 uncultured Aquabacterium sp.
GCGTGTCACGGTGCCGGTGGGCGAGGACATCGGTTTCCTGCCCGGCACGGAAGAAGAAAAAATGTCGCCGTGGATGGGCGCGCTCGATGACAACCTGGAGGTGCTGGCGCGTGGCGACAGCAGCGCGGGCGAATGGGGCCGCGCCGCCACCAACGATCTGGTGCGCAGCAAGATCAAGATCAAGAGCATGGCGTTCATGCGCGGGCGCACCTTCCTCAACAAGTTCCTCATCATCGACGAGGCGCAGAACCTCACGCCCAAGCAGATGAAGACCTTGATCACCCGTGCGGGCCCCGGCACCAAGATCATCTGCCTGGGCAACCTGGCTCAGATCGACACGCCTTACCTCACGGAAGGCTCGTCGGGCCTGACCTATGCGGTCGACAAGTTCAAGGGCTGGCCTCACAGCGGCCACGTCACGCTGGCGCGGGGCGAACGCTCGCGCCTGGCGGACTTCGCATCCGAGGTGCTGTGATGCGGTCATGACGACCCGGCGCTCAGCCTGAGTGCTGCCTGAGTGCCAGGCGATCCATCCCCGGTGAGGCCCCAGGCCTTGCCGGGGATTTTTTCTTGGGGCTCAGCGGCGGCGCTGCGGCAAGGGTGGAGGCAGCGGATCGCCCGCCTGACGCCGGCGAAAGAGGGCGGCGCGCGCCAGCACCACGGTCGTCACGGGTGCCGTGATCGACAGGATGATGATGATCAGCCAGGGGTGCAAGGCCACGCGGCTCCCCTGTACGCTGAAGTAGACGATGGAAGCGGCCACGACGATCCACGCCGCCAGCGTGGAAGCCATGGCCGGCGCGTGCATGCGCTGGAAGTAGTCCCGCAGGCGCCACAGGCCGACCCCTGCCACCAGCACCACCAGGCCGCTGCCCACCAGCAGCAAGGCCACGACGATTTCAGCCCACATCGGCATGATCAGATCGCCTCGCCACGCAGCAGGAACTTGGCCATGGCCAGGGACCCGACAAAACCGAACAGCACCATCAGCAGCGCGCCCTCGAAATACATCTCGCTGTCGTAGCGGATGGCCAGAACCAGCATCACCAGCATGCCCACCACATAGATGAAGTCCATGGCCAGCACGCGGTCCTGCGCGCTGGGGCCGCGGAACAGGCGAGCCAATCCAAAACCGATGGCGACGGTATAGAGGACCAGCGTGATGCTGATCGCCACGGAGAGCACGATGCTCATTGGAAAATCTCCTTCAGCGGCTGTTCGTAGTCCGTCTTGAAGTGACGGATGAAGGCGGCCTCGTCCTCCAGGTCGAACACGTGCAAAAGCAAGGCGCTGCGATCGGATGCGAGTTCGGACCAGATGGTGCCGGGCACCACCGCCGTGATCATGGTCAGGGCAGCCAGGCCATGCACATCGTTCAGGTCGAGCGGCACGACAACGAAGGTGCCGCGCGGCTGGCGTGTCTTGGCGCGCACCACCGCCACGGCCACCTGGATGGCAGAGCGCACGACATCGCGGCCGACACGCAGGATCAGGCGCAGCAGCACACCCCAACGCCGCAGCGGGCCGGCCGGCGGCCGCAAAGGGGCGATCAACAGTGGCATCACAATCGCCACCGCGAGCCCCATCAGCAACTGACCGATGCTGAAGCTGCGGGTCAGCAGCAGCCAGCCGCCCAGCACGCCCAAAGTGAGCCAGGGGGAAGGAATCAGGTGCCTCATGGTTGCGCTCCCGGGGCGGCTTGCTGGACGGGGCGCGCCCCCATCACCGCGTGGATGTAGTGCTCGGGCGCATGCAGGGCTTCGGCGGCCGCGCGGGTGTAGGCCAGGCCGGATTCGGCATGCACCACCAAGGCCACCGAGGCGGCCACCAGGCCGGCGATCGGCAGGGTCTCGATCACGCGCAGGCGCGGTGGCGGACGGTCATGGGTGATCCAGAAGTGACGGACACCCACGCGCATCAGCGCAATGGCCCCGAACAGGCCGGACAAGATCAGCAGCGCGAACAAGGCCCAGGACTGCGGCGTGCGGAACTCCAGCAGCGCCGACATCATCGCCACCTTGGCCACGAAGCCCGACAGCGGCGGCAAGCCGGCCGTCACCAGGGCGCAGACCGCAAATGCCACGCCCAGGAAGGCCAGCGAAGCGGGTATGGCCCGGCCGATCAGGGCCTCTTCGCTGTCGTCCAGGTTGGTATCGGGGGGTGGCTCGGCATCCAGGAAGGTGGGCAGGGCCTGGTTGCCATCGTCCAGCTGGGTCGGGCCGACCTCGACCTGACGTGCGCGCTCGAGCAGCTCGACCAGCAGGAACATCGCGCAGCCCGCCAGGGTGGAGCTGGCCAGGTAAAAGAGCGCGTTGCCGGCCAGCGCGGGGGCGTCGAAGCCGATGGCCGCGATCAGGGTGCCGGACGAGGTGATCACCGAATAACCGACCAGGCGCGCAAACTGTTGCGAGGCCAGCATGCCCACCATCCCATAGGCCAGCGTGGCAATGCCCCCCCAGACCAGCACCTGCGCACCAAAGCCCGCCGAGACGCCGGCATCGGCGGGGAAACACATGGTCCACAGCCGCAGCACGGCGTAGACGCCGACCTTGGTGAGGATGGCGAACAGGGCCGCCGCCGGTGCGCTGGCCGCGGCATAGGCCGGAGGCAGCCAGAAGTTCAGCGGCCACAAGCCCGCCTTGGCCAGGAAGGCGACCGCCAGAATGGCCGCGCCGGCATGCAACAGGCCCCGATCGCTGGTCGGCACCGCCGCCAGTTTCAAGGCG
>CAYPUS010000452.1:0-2719 GCA_964413815.1 uncultured Aquabacterium sp.
CGACGGCACCGGCCTTGTTCATCTCCTCGCGGATGATGGCCTCGACCTTGCGGATCGTGCGCAGGCCCATGGGCATGTAGTTGTACAGGCCTGCCCCCAGCTTCTTGATGAACCCGGCCCGCATCATGAGCTTGTGGCTCACGATTTCCGCGTCGGCAGGGGCTTCCTTGAGGGTGGAAATGAAGAACTGGGAGGCTTTCATGGGAGTAAAAATGCACCGCATGAATGAGGCATTGACAAATGCCCTCTAGCCGATTTGGCCAATGCGGTGCAATAATGAAACGAGTTGAAAAATTCGGAGTTGATTATGCTCGACCGGGAAGGCTTTCGTCCCAACGTCGGCATCATCCTGCTCAATCATCGGAACCAGGTATTCTGGGGCAAACGCATCCGGACGCATTCCTGGCAGTTCCCGCAAGGCGGCATCAAGCATGGTGAGTCGCCCGAGCAGGCGATGTTCCGCGAGCTCCACGAGGAAGTGGGCTTGCTGCCCGACCATGTCCGCATCGTGGCCCGCACACGCGACTGGCTGCGCTACGAGGTGCCTCTGCACTTCATCCGCAAGGATGCGCGCGGGCACTACAAGGGCCAGAAGCAGATCTGGTTCCTGCTGCAGCTGACGGGCCGCGACTCGGACATGAACCTGCGTGCCACCAACCACCCCGAGTTCGACGCCTGGCGCTGGCATGAATACTGGGTGCCGCTGGAGACGGTGATCGAGTTCAAGCGAGGTGTCTACGAGATGGCGCTGTCGGAGCTGGCGCGCTTCCTGCCCAAGCAGCAGGGGCACACCAACCGCTATCTGCGCGGCAACATGCGCAACGGTGGCCGCCCCGCCTCCAACGGCTTCGAAGCCCACCCGGACTTCGACCAGGCGGAGGGCGAGCCGCTGAGCTTGAACAGCCGGCCGCTGGACACGAACCCGCAGAGCGTCTGAGCCGGGCTGCGTGCCAAAGAAAAACGGGGCTCGATGAGCCCCGTTCGTTTTGCCGAGCGGCCTCGGCTTATTCGATCTCGGTCTTGGTCGTGCACTCGGCATCGGCCGGGTTCACGCTGCAACGGGCGCGCTTGATGATGTTCAGGCCCTGCTTGTTGTACATGCCTTCCTTGGCGATCGAGATGCGGGCTTCACGCAGCATGATCACGTACTTCGGCACGTTCTCGGGGGGCAGGTCATCCCACATGGCCGCAGGGATGCCCTTCTCAGCCGTGTAGACGATGTTCATCGCGCGGTCGAACTGCGACAGCCAGAAATTGCGCGACTGCTCGCCGAAGCCTTCAGGGAACTTGCTCTTGTTGACGATCAGCTGCACCGTCGGAATCATGATCGGGAAGCGACCGATGCCACCGGTCTTGCCGATGCCCTTGTGCAATTCAAAAGGCTTGTAGGCCACCGCGGGCAGGGTCACCATGTCGACGCCGCCGTTGTTGAACTTCGGGCCGATGTTGGTCACGTCCACCGAGACGGGCTGCGCACCGATGCGCTGGATCATCGCGCCCTGGGCCTTGTCATAGTCGAAAGCGGCGATCTTCTTGCCGGACAGCGCTTCGACGGAGTTCATCTTGCGGTCACGCACGATCGGGTAGGCCGCGCCCAGCGGGATGATGCCGCCCACTTCGTTGTTGCCCTCGACCATCAGCTTGGCGGCTTGCGGCGAAGAGAACACCTGCACAACCTTGCGCACGACCTCGTAGCTCGCGTTGATGTCGACCTTGCCGCCCCTGACGATGGTGGTCGAGCCGATGCTGTCGATCGAGCTGGCAACGGCGTTGAACTGGCGGGTGCGGAAAGCCGTGGCAATGACGGCGTCGCACTGGCCGGCGCGGTAATCCTCGATGGCCACGCGCTCGTCGATGTAGGCCTTCAGCTCGATGTCGGCACCGCTCTTTTGCATGGCCAGGGCCCAGTCTGTGGCCAAGGCGAAGACGTCACCGGTCTTGCCCGCCACATCCCAGACGCACGCCAGCGACTTGCTGGCCATGGCGGAGGTCGACACACCCAACGAAGCACAGGCCAGGGCAAGAGAGGCCAACTTGAGTGAGAAAGAAGAAGCGCGGGTGGTTTGCATCTGGGGCATCGGAGAGACCTCCATCAAGGAGCAGAAAGGAAAAGAAACAAGAGTCACGGTTTTAACGTGAAACCCAATTCCCGATATGACAGGGCGAACCCTCGACTCCCCCTCAAAGGGGCCCCCTCGGCGCCGATCTTTACCAAATGGCGGAAATATCGTTCCGAAACAGCCACAAACAATTTCGTACAGCACAAAACGTTAACTGATTGCAGGGCAGAACGCATGCTGCAGCACAGCACGCATCCATGCATGCCGCGCTCTGTGCGTTGACCAACACATGCATTCCACGCCCGAGGCGCGGATCACGTAAGAGGTGAAATGCCTAGGCGAAGACCCGGATCAATGATCAGATCAGGACCAGGTTGTCGCGGTGGATCATTTCCGGCTCGTTGCTGAAGCCCAGTGCCGACTCGATCTCGGATGAGGGCTTGCGCACGATGAGCCGCGCTTCGCTGCTGGCGTAGTTCGCCAGGCCCCGTGCGATGTGCTGCCCCGACTCGTCACGCACCGCGATGACATCGCCACGGTGGAAGTCGCCGACGACATCGGTCATGCCGATGGGCAGCAGGCTCTTGCCTTCGCTGCGCAGTTTGGCGGCGGCACCCGCATCGACCCGTACCGCGCCGCGCAGTTGCAGGTGATCCGCC
>CAYPUS010000453.1:0-1666 GCA_964413815.1 uncultured Aquabacterium sp.
GCACGGCCGTCTTGCCCGTGATCTCGGTGACCTTACCGTACCAGGGCGTCACGCCGGGGCTTTCCAGGTAGACGAACTGGTTGACCATCAGCACCGGCACCATGGGACCGCTGACGCGGTAGTAGGTCAGGCCGCCCGACTGCCAGCTTTCCATGCCCTTGGCATGCTTGTCCCAGAAGTCGGCAGGCAGGGGCAGCACGCCCGTGTAGAGCAGGTCGCCGTCTTCCAGCGTCTTGTCGCTGGTGTAGTCGTCGGCGGGCAGGCCCAGGGCGCGGGCCTTGATGCGCATGTTGATGTCTTTGGACACCAGCACCACGTCCCGGGCCGGATGCTGGCTGCGCAGAGCCTGCACCACACCCAGGATCTGGTTGTCGGCCTTGCCCTGTGGCAGGCCGGCCGGCAGCTGGATGTCCATGCCGCTGGTCTGGAAGTAGAGCTTGCCACCTGCTTCCACGTGCCCAGTCTTGGCCAGGGGGATGCCGGCATTGGGGTCCATCTGGCTGCCGTTCATGTCGGCGGCCAGTTGATCCAGGTCGCGGCTGACCTGGCGGGCGTTGCGCGCCACTTCGGTCATGCCCTTCTTGTGGCCGTCGAGCTCCTCCAGGGTGATCATGGGGAGGTAGACGTCGTGTTCCTCGAAGCGGAACAGGCACATCGGGTCGTGCAGCAGCACGTTGGTGTCGAGCACGAAGAGCTTGGCCGGGCCGCTCATGTCGCGGCGGCGGCGTGTCGTGCCCGAGCCGGTGGTGGCGCGGGCACGCGTGTCGGGGCCGCTGCTGGGGCGGGCGCTGGTGGCGCTGCCCGTGTCGGACTTGTCCGCCACGATGGGCTGGACGGCCGGCTCCGCAGCGACGGCGGCGACTCGCCCGGATTTGGTGCGCGCGCTTGCCGGGCTGCTTGTGGGGGCGGCTGTGCTGGTGGCCGCAGAAGAGGTCGCAGTGGGCTTGACCAGTTCCAGCACGGGCGGCTGGCTGGCGGCGGATGCTGCTTTGGCCGATGCGGAGCGGGTGGTGGTGCTCTTGGCGGTCTTGACAGGTTTGGGCTGTGACGTGAAGTCGTCAGCGTTCAGCATGTCAGCGCGTTTGGTAGGCGGCTTGGGCAGAGGCATATGAAGTCCGTCGTTCAAGGGTGAAGGCACAAACAAAAAGGCCGCACAAGATGATGTGCGGCCTCAAGCTGCTGGATCTTGGCGGCGCATTGGTGACGCCAAGAAGATGGTTGTTCAGACGGTGAACTGAGTCGGGAAAAGCTCAGAAGCATGAAAACCATTATGCACACTCCGTGCCCGCCTGGCGCTGCGTCGCGCGGCTGTTGTGAGCCGTCGACAGCCGCAGCTTTCACGTTTTTCCTCGTCGCAGCAGGGGGGCGGCCTGCGCAGGGCAAGTCCTGTGGGGGATCGACCCGAGTTGAGCAAAAGCGAGGCGTCCAGACAGCCACACGCCCCGACGCAGAGGGGCTCGAAAGCAAAAGCGCCCCCGGAGGGGCGCTTTGATCCTTCAGGCAGCCGCGCGGTGTGCGGCCGCTGCCTGGGGCAGGCTTCAGGCGGCTTCCTGCTTGAGCATCTTGACGGCCTTGAGCACGTCGTCGATGTGGCCAGCGACCTTGATGCCGCGCCATTCTTCGCGCAGCACGCCGTCCGGGCCGATCAGGAAGGTTGAACGCTCGA
>CAYPUS010000453.1:1676-2714 GCA_964413815.1 uncultured Aquabacterium sp.
CGCCGAACATGTGGCAGAGCTTTTCTTCCGTGTCGGCGATCAGCTCGTAGGGCAGTTCGAGGTTTTCTTTGAATTTGTCGTGCGAAGCGAGGTTGTCGCGCGAGACGCCAAAGACGACCGCGCCAGCTTTCACGAATTCCTTGTGTTTGTCGCGGAATTGCATGGCCTCGGTCGTGCAACCCGGTGTATGGTCCTTCGGGTAGAAGTACAGCACCACGGTCTGCCCAATGTAGGCCTGCGGTGTGAACTTCACACCGCCGGTCGCGATGGCTTCGAATTCCGGCAAAGGTTTGTTCAGGGCGGGTGTCATGTTGTAGTGATCAGCAGCCAGCGTAAGTAGCCGCTCATTATAAAGTGGAACTGGGTTACCCCTCGCCTGCGGGGCGCATACCCGACAAGAACCCCTATCTTTCCGGACCTCGCGGGGCCCGATCCTGTCTGGATCACGGCCGTATCACGACTCGATCAACAGGGCCGCCATCACCTGACGCCCTTCGGCCACGAGGATGTTGTAGGTCCGGCAGGCCGCCGCCGTGTCCATGGTCTCCACGCCGATGCGGGCGGCCATCAGACCTTTGAGCAGGGCGGGCGGCGGGAATTTGAGCTGGCGCCCGCTGCCGAAAATCACCACCTCGGGCTTTTTTTCCGCGATGCGGTTGAAATGCGCCTCGCTCAGGTCGGTCAGGCTGGCCGCCTCCCAGAACATCACCTCGCCAGCTGGCGGCACCAGGATGCTGCGGGTATAGGCCTGCCCATTGACCGAAATGGCCTCGGGCGAGGCGGCGTTGATGATGTTGACGCCTTCGGCGCGGTCGGCATGGAGTTTCATGGACGGGGCGCAGATGCGCGAGAGAGCGTGAAGGGAACCGCCGGGGACGGCCTCGCGGTTCGGTCCAGTGTGGTTAAATTCTAGCTTTCCCTTAAAACCCCCGCCCCATTTCCGTTTTCGGAGACCGTTTTGAAGCCCATCGCCAAGTCCAGCAAACTCGCCAACGTCTGTTATGACATCCGTGGGCCCGTGCTGGAAAAGGCGCGGCA
>CAYPUS010000454.1:0-2712 GCA_964413815.1 uncultured Aquabacterium sp.
GTGCTGGTCGACCTGGACCAGCACGATGGTGAAGGGCTCGCCGTAGCGGTTGAAGCGCGCGATGCTGGCGTCCAGCCGGTTCTGCATGAAGCGGCGGTTGTAGAGGGTGGTCAGCACGTCACGGGTGGCCAGTTCCTTGACCTGGTCGAGGGTCTTGCGCAGTTCTGTGCGCTGGGCCGCCACGTGGGACCGCCACGAAGTGGTGAGGTAGGCCGCATAACAGATGGTGGGCAAGGTGCCCACGAGCAGCTCGAAGCGCAGCAATTCCAGCGAGGGCGGGTAGAACGTGGGATCCAGGTGCGCGAGCCCGCCCATGATCAGCCCCAGGCACAGCAGAAACAGCCCGCCCAGCATGACCGAGAGCATCGGCTTGTGGGTATAGATGCCGAACACGATGACCAGCGGCACCAGCGCCAGCACCGCGCCGCGGTCGAGCGGGCCGATGGCCGTGTAGGCGAAGGCGATGGCGATCAGGGCGACGAGGTTCTGCGTGGTCAGCAGCGTCGGGTCCTTCAGGCGCTTGGTGTAGCCCGAGCGGATCAGGGCATAGAACACCGCGTAGATGGGGATCGACAGGGTCAGCAGCCACGGCGCATAGGGCCGCATGAGGCCCAGGCTGGCGGCCGTGAAGGCCGCGCCGCAGCACACCATGTAGATGATGGCGCACAGCAAGGTCGCAGCCGTGCGCAGGCGCGTCATCCGGTCAGGGCCCAGCACCAGGCGGGTTGCCTGGTCCATGCCGTGCATGATCGGGTCATCGAAGGGCGGCGATGCGTGCGTGGCTTTCATGAGGAGGCCACCTCCTGCCCCGGCGAGGGCGTGGCCGCCACGGCTTGCGACGGCGGCATGTCGGAGGCGAGGATGCAGCGGTTGCGGCCCTGGCGCTTGGCGTCGTAGAGGGCGCGGTCCGCACGCTCGATCAACTGGTCGAGGGACTCGTCTGGGCGGGCCTGGGCCAGCCCGGCCGAGAAAGTGATCGCCAGGCCGGCCCGCTCCGGAAATCGCAGGTTCTCGACGCTCAGGCGCACCCGCTCCAGGGCCGAGAGGGCATCGGACAGCGCAATGGCCGGCAGCATCAGCAAGAACTCCTCGCCGCCCCATCGGGCCAGCTTGTCGACCTGGCGCAGCTGCGACTGCACATGCCCGGCCACCGCCTTGAGCACGATGTCGCCGACCTGGTGGCCGTGGCGGTCGTTGACCTGCTTGAAGTGGTCGATGTCGATCAGCGCGATGCACACGGGCGTGTCATGCCGGCTGTCGAGCCGGAGTTCGGTTTCGGCCAGCTCGGTCATGACACGGCGGTTGATGACGCCGGTGAGCATGTCGCGCGTGGCCATCTGCTCCAGCGTGCCGATGGCTTCATTGAGTTCGCGCGCCTGTTGCGACATGCGCGCGCGGATGCCGCTGATCCACTTGCAGATCAGCGAGAGGGTGAAGATGGCCGAGGCCGCCACCACGAAGTGCGCGATGCTGGAGCCGCGGCTGAAACGCACCGGGTCGCTCAAGGTCAGACCGAGGTTGCACATCAGCAGCAGACTGACGGTGTAGGTGCCCAGGCGCAAGACATCGTGAGGGCGCACACGCAGCATCGTCAGCACCACGGTCTGGGCCAGCAAGATGGTGGCGTCGGCACGGTGCTGGCCCAGGGTCACATAGGCCACCATGCACAGAGTGATCGACACGGTGGCGTGGGGCAGGGCGAGCAAGGGGTCTTTGCAGCGCTGCGACCACCCCGAGCGGATCAGCGCATAGACGCTCAGGCAAATCAGCACGCTCAGCCAGCTCAGCCATGTCCCGATCGTGCGCGCCATGACACCCAGGTGCATGGCATGCTGCATCACGCCAATCCCGACCGTATAGGGGATCAGCGCGTACGAAGCATGCAGCACATGGCGCCGCACGGTGGGGTCTCGGCCCAGGAGTCTGTCTGCAACAGGGTGGAGCCAGGAGAGCGTGTTCATGAAGGCCCGGAAGTTTCCTCGGCTATCGGCCGAGTGGCGGGCAAGCTTGAACGGGGCGCGGCGCCTCTTTTGCAGTGCGGGAATATCTCGCGGAAAAAACCAGGGAATTAGGAAAAAACCTGGGGTAGCGGACCTGGGGTCAGGGCCCTTCGCCGCCGCGCCGCCGCGAATCGGGCAGGTAGCGCGTGTCGGAATAGGTCAAGAGCCACTGGGGCTTGAACGCCACGAAGATGGACGTGAGCATGCCCGTGCTGACGGCCTCGCCCCAGCCGAGCAGCCAGTGCGCCAGCATCCAGTCGGACAGGGCAAGGTTCTCGGGTTTGCGCCCGAGCAGGTGGGCCAGGTAGCTGGCCGCAGTGATGGCCAGGGCCGTGACGACGAAGCCCCGCCCGAGGATGTAGACGAAGAGGTGATTGGGCAGCCAGCGGCGCAGGGCCAGACCCAACAGCAGGGCGAAGGTGCCCGGCAGCATGCCGCGCCAGACGACCTGGTCGGCCAGGATCGTGAGATCAGGCGGCGCGACGTTGTCGATCAGTTGCGCCCCCACGGCGATGGGCAGCAAGGACCACATGGCCAGCGGCCAGCCGAACATCAGCACCAGCAGGCAGGCGCCGCTCAGGTGCAGGGCCATGCCGTCCATGCCGGGGGGCAGCAGGCGCTCGGTCCACCACACGAAAGGCAGGATCAGCAGCGCGGCGCCCCAGGGGTTCTGCAAAGGCGGGTGCCGGAGCACCTGCCAGGGCTTGAAGAG
>CAYPUS010000455.1:0-2688 GCA_964413815.1 uncultured Aquabacterium sp.
GCCAAGAACGCGATCCTGATCGTCGAGTTTGCCAGCCAGTTGCAGCAGCAGGGCATGGACCTGATCGAGGCCACACTGAAGGCGGCGCGCCAGCGTCTGCGCCCCATCGTGATGACCTCGCTGGCCTTTGCCTTCGGCGTGCTGCCGCTGGCTTTCTCGACGGGCGCGGGCTCGGGCAGCCAGCGCGCGATCGGCGTGGGCGTGCTGGGTGGCATCACGGCGGCCACGCTGCTGGGCGTGTTCTTCGTGCCGCTGTTCTTCGTGACGATCCGGCGGCTGTTCGCGCCACGCACGGGCCCAGGCGCGGTTCAGGCATAAGGCGCAGCGGCGTCACGCCGCGGGCTCAGGCCGCAGCGGCCGTGTTCAGAGGGTCGGCGGTGGCGGCCACGCGCGCGTCGGCATGGGCGTCGTTCGTCACCACCTGCGGGCAACGCAGGCAGGCGCTGACGCCTTCTTGCGACCACCACATGCAGCTGCGGCGGATGGCACAGCGCGGGGGCTTGCTGACCACCACGGGCGCCAGGCGCACGGTGCGGATGGCCAGACGGCACTTGCTGCGCGACTCGTCGAAATGCATGCAGGCATTGCTCATGGCGCAGGGGCCGGCGATGCGCATCACCTCGGCGGGATTCAGGGGGGCGGTCATGGCCCAGATGTCGGGTGTGACGGGCAGGGCCTCGTCCAGGTAGCTGACCTCGGGTTCGGCGACGGTGCCGCCCACCACGGCGAACACGACCGCGCCCGGGGAGTCGGGCTGGACACTTGGACAGGTGGTATGGCTGAGATTGCTCATGATGGCACTCCTTGTGCAAGGGATGTGGCCTGAATGAACCCGAGGTCGGCGGGGCAGGGCGCTCACATGCCCTGGATGGTGTTGGCGACGCCGGCGAGATTCCCGAGCTGATAGGGATCGGGGAACTTGCCATTGATGATCACGATGACCCCGCCGCCCAGCACGCCGCCACCGCCCTTGGGCAGGGGCCGCACGCCATTGCCGCAGTAGTCGTCGAAATAGGCCAGGGAGGCCCCGCCCGCGACAGACTGGATCTGCTGGGCGGACAGTTCCGTCATGCGCGCCGCCATGGCCCGCTGCACGCCGTGGATGGCCAGCAGTTGCAGGTCGGCGGCACAGGCGCGGCCGGCTTCGGGGAGAGTGGACTTGTCCATGATGGCTCCTTTCAATGCTTCAAGCACTTGGGACATCGACTGCCGGAATGGCGGTGTCGATGAGGCCCAATCTAGGCCTGCGCATGCCCCGGAGCATCCCAGGATCTAGGGTCCCCCCCTCTTCAAATTAGGGCGACCGCTTGGGGGGGTAAATAGGGGGGAGAGCGGGGCGGTATGCTCCCCCGCATGCAGACCGATCCTTCTTCCGACCCCTCTCTGCCACCCGCCACGGCGCCCTTGCCCGCCCGGCAGTTGATCGATTTGGCGAGCTATCCGCGCGCCGCCATCCTGCGCGCCTTCGTCGATCGGCAGCTGCCGCAGTTCAGCATCACCTGCGAGGTCGACGTGACAGGCATCCACAGGGCCTACGAAGCGGCCGGCCTGGGCTTTTTCTTGCCCATGAGCCACGCGGTGTCACGGGCGGTGAACGCGGTGCCGCAACTGAGGCACCGGGTGATCGATGGCCTGCTCTACGAATACGAGCGGACCGATCCGGGCTTCACGGTGGCCCGCGAGGGCGATCTGTTCTCGTTCTGCGATGGCGTACACGACGAGGATTTCGCGCGCTACTGCGCGGACAACGGTGCCCGCATGGCGGCGGTCGTGGACCAGCCGGATCTGACCGTGCGGGCCAAGCACCACATGTTCTTCATCTCATGCCTGCCCTGGCTGTCGTTCACGGGTTTCACGCACCCATACGACCCGATCTATGCCTATGTGCCCATCGTGACGCTGGGCAAGTTCACGCGCAGATCCACGCGCGAGGGCGAAGCGGTGGTGATGCCGGTGGGCATGCAGGTCCACCACGGGACGGTGGACGGCGTGCATGTGGCGCGTTTCTACCGCGAGCTCGAAAGGCTCGCGGCAGACGCGGCGGCCTGGATCAGGCCGCCAGCTTGATCTCGGGGTGGTGCGTCTCGGGCGTGGCGTCCAGCCACGCGGGCAGCCGCATGTAGGACCAGGCGCGGCGCAGCACCGAGGGTGAGCGCGATTCTTCCGGCACCAGCAGCAGCCGGGCCGAGCGGATCCGGGCACCCAGCGCACCCCGGCTGGTCCACACCACGAAGGGGATGGCGGTCAGCAAGGGCAGACCCACGGGCAGCAGCCACACCAGCGCAGGCGCATGGGCGTGGGCCAACAGCAGCAGGGCGCCCAGCGTCAGCACGCAGGGCAGCGCAAAGCGCCGCGTGGCATCGCGCCAGCTGACGTCATTGGCTTCGCGCGGGGGCGACTTCCATTCCAGCTTCCAGCCGGTCAGCGCGCCCACCACGAACAGCGTGTGCGCCACCATGCGCAGCGGTGCCTGCAGGACCGACAGGCCGGCCTCCATCAGCACGCTCTGGCACAGGCGCGCCACGCCGCCGTATTGATGCTGCTCGCGCCGGATGATCACCGCCAGCAGGCCCAGCACGCGCGGCAGCACCAGCATGGTCAGCGTGCCCACCCACAGGCCCAGCACGCCGACCGCCAGTTCGCCTTCGGGCGTGAAGAAGACGTTGCCCCCCACCAGCCACAGGGCCG
>CAYPUS010000456.1:0-2684 GCA_964413815.1 uncultured Aquabacterium sp.
TCGAAGTAAACCCGCATCACCACCTCCAGCGTGTCCGCATACTGCTCACGCAGCACGCGCAGCTTGCGAGCGTAGTCCAGGGCGGCCTCGGGGTCGTGGATGGAGCAGGGGCCGATGATCACCAGCAGGCGGTCATCCTTGCCATGCACGATGTCGGCGATGGTGTGGCGCGTGTCGGCCACCAGGGTCTCGACGGCGGTGCCACGGATGGGAAAGAAGCGGATCAAGTGCTCGGGCGGGGGCAGCGGCGTGACGTTGCGGATGCGCTGGTCGTCTGTCTGCGAAGTCTTGTCGGCAGGGGGTTCCCAGCCTGCCGAGGCACTGGATTTGGCGTTCATAAAGCTTCCTGTCGTGGGGAGGTTCAAAACGAAAAAAAACCGCCGGGGTCCACCGGCGGTTTTCAGGGATTCGTGTGGCGGGGCTTTTACGCGCGCTCCACTCCTGCGCCGGTCTGGGGCGGGAGATAAAAGTGCCAAAAGTAAAAGCCGACGCGGTTCATGTCCACTAATGTAGCACGATTGGTCCTGTCCCGCCGGGCCTCCAGGGGCAAAGCCCCATGCGGAACCGTCTGTTAGCCGACAACTTCACGGACAAGCGACGGGTAGCATCCGGTGCAGAGGAGAGTGATCCACCATGAAAAAGACCCTTGTCGAACACCTCAGCCAGTACGCGGCCTACCACCGCGACCGCCGCAACATCCTCACGCACTTCTTCGGCATCCCGATGATCGTCGCGTCGGTCGTCATCCTGCTGTCGCGGCCGGTGCTGGTCCCCGAACTGAGCTGGCTCACGCCCGCCTTCATCGCCGCCGTCGCCGCCACCGTCTATTACCTGCGGCTGGACCTGCGTTACGGCGTGGTCCTGGGCGCTTTTCTGGCGGCCTGCCTGTGGCTGTCCAGCACCCTGGGGCACCTGGACACGGCGTCCTGGTTGCAGGTGGGCGGCGGCCTGTTCTTCGTCGGATGGGTGCTGCAGTTCATCGGCCACTATTTCGAAGGCCGCAAGCCCGCCTTCGTCGATGACCTGATCGGCCTGCTCATCGGGCCGCTGTTCGTGGCCGCCGAAGCCGGCTTCCTGATCGGCCTGCGCAAGGAAGTGGCCTCGGCCATCGAAGCACGGGTGGGCCACACCCGCTGAATCATCAGGCTGGCGGCACGCACCGCCGGCCCCCCCCCGGACAAAACAAAACCGGCCGCCAGGGTCACTGGGCAGCCGGTTTTTTTATGTCGTCCCGGCGCATTCACACCGGGGGACATGGGTGGCGGCCCTCACAGGCCGCCTGCTGTCATGTCAAGTACAAGTTCAGACTCAGGCAGCCTGAGCCTTCTCGACCAGACGGGTCACGACCCAGCTCTTGGTCTTCGACAGAGGACGGCTTTCGCTGATCTCGACGACATCACCGAGGTGGAACTCGTTCTTCTCGTCGTGAGCGTGGTACTTGCGCGAGTGGGCCACGATCTTGCCGTAGAGCTCGTGCTTCGAGCGTCGCTCGACCAGGACCGTCACGGTCTTGTCGCGTGCATCGCTGACCACCTTGCCCACCAGCGAGCGGGTCACTTTGGTTTGAGCGTCCGTCATTGGGCGGCTCCTTTCTTCTCGGTCAGAATCGTCTTCGCACGAGCGATGTCGCGACGGGTCTTCTTCAGAGCCGAGTGGTCGTTGAGCTGCTGGGTGGCACGCTGCATGCGCAGGTTGAAGTGCGACTTCAGCAGGTCCTTGATTTCAGTTTCCAGTGCGGCCACATCCTTGGCGCGCAGTTCAGAGGCTTTCGCCATGACTTTCTCCTTTGCGCTTCGGATTAGATGCCGAACTCACGGCCCACGAACGTCGTGGACAGCGGGAGCTTGGCAGCAGCCAGCTTGAAGGCCTCGCGAGCGAGTTCTTCAGGCACACCTTGGATCTCGTAGAGCACCTTGCCGGGCGTGATTTCAGCCACGTAGTACTCAACGTTACCCTTACCGTTACCCATACGGACTTCGGCGGGCTTGTTCGAGATCGGCTTGTCCGGGAAGATGCGGATGAAGATGCGGCCACCACGCTTGACGTGACGGGAAATCGCACGACGTGCAGCTTCGATCTGACGAGCGGTGATGCGGCCACGCTCAGTGGCCTTCAGGCCGAAATCGCCGAAGGACACATCGGCACCACGGGTGGCGACACCCGTGTTACGGCCTTTGTGCTCCTTGCGGAACTTGCGACGATTAGGTTGCAACATTGTTTATTCTCCTTTCGCTTCGGCAGCAGGTGCTGCCTTGCGAACGCGCTTGGCATCGGCGGCGCCAGCAGCCACAGCAGGCTTGTCGCTGCCATCAGCCGGCGCGCCATCGGCACGCGGGGCACCGCGGCCCGGGCCACGGCCACCGGGACGGCGGTCGCCACCAGGACGGTCATTGCGAGGACCGCGGCGGTTGCGGCGGTCGTCTTCGCGATCGTCACCCTTGAGCACGGGGGCTTCGCCATTGGCCAGGCGGTCACCACGGTAGACCCAGACCTTCACGCCGATCACACCGTAGGTGGTGTGAGCTTCGGAGAAGCCATAGTCGATGTCAGCCTTCAGGGTGTGAAGGGGCACGCGGCCTTCGCGGTACCACTCGGTACGTGCGATTTCGATGCCGTTCAGACGACCGGCGGACATGATCTTGATGCCCTGGGCGCCCAGACGCATTGCATTTTGCATCGCACGC
>CAYPUS010000457.1:0-2670 GCA_964413815.1 uncultured Aquabacterium sp.
GCCGATTACAAGCTGGTGCACCACGCCAAGAACGGGCGATCGGTCTACAGCTTCTGCATGTGCCCGGGCGGCACGGTGGTGGCGGCCACCTCGGAGCCCGAGCGCGTCGTCACCAACGGCATGAGCCAGTACTCGCGCAATGAACGCAATGCCAATGCCGGCATCGTCGTGGGCATCTCGCCGCAGGATTACCGGCAGGACGGCCTGAGCGATGGGCCGGTGAGCCCGCTCGATGGCATGGCCTTCCAGCGCATCTGGGAGTCGCGGGCCTACGAGCTGGGCGAGGGCGGCTACATGGCGCCGGGGCAGTTGGTGGGCGATTTCATCAAGGGACAGCACAGCAAGGTGCTGGGCAAGGTGATGCCGTCTTACAAGCCCGGCGTGCAGCTGACGGATCTGGCCCAACGTGGCCGTGGCAGCTTGCCCGACTATGCGCTGGAAGCCATCCGCGAAGCGCTGCCGGCTTTCGAGCGGCAGATCAAGGGCTTTTCGATGCCCGATGCGGTGCTGACCGGCGTGGAAACGCGCACCTCGTCGCCCTTGCGGATCACGCGGGGGCGCGATTACCAAAGCCTGAACGTCAAGGGTCTGTATCCGGCCGGTGAGGGCGCGGGCTATGCGGGTGGGATCATGTCGGCCGGCGTCGATGGCATTGAGGTGGCAGAGGCGCTGGCGCGCAGCATGCTGGGCCTGGCGCCAGATGAGAGCGCGCAGGCCGTCCGAGGCCTGCCCGATCTGGCCTGAGCGCGTGCCTCAGGCGGCGCTGTGCCGCACCATGTAAATGGCGTCGTCGCCATAGCTGCGCAGCTTGAGCGCCAGGTCTGCCGAGACCGTGGCGGGCTGAAAGCCATGGCGGGCCCAGTAGGTGGACGAGCCTTGCACGGCCACCAGGCCCGCGCTGGGCAGGGCCATGCGCGCCAGGGCCTCGAAGAAGGCACCGACCATGGCCTTGCCCACGCCGAGCTTGCGCCCCGGTGGGCTGACGGCCAGATCATGCAGGTAGAGGCAATCGGGTCGGGCGGGCAGTTCGCATTGCGCGGCGTCGTGTGGCGGCGGGCCCCCCGCGAGCCAGGGCAGGGCAAAGAGGTAGCCCAGCGGGGCCTCACCCACAGAGGATGAGGCGATGAAGCAGGTGCCGGGTGAGGCGCCGAGCTTGGCGGCCAGCGAGCCTTGGGATTCGGGCAGGCCGCCCTGGTAGCACTGGGCCTGAATGGCCATCACCGCGCGCAGGTCGGTGGGCGCCATTGGTCTGATCAACATCTCAATTCAGTCAGCGACGTGGCCTTGGTTCACCGCGATGTAGTTGGTGGCGATGAAGAACTCGTCGCTCTCTTGGTACTGGGGGATGAACACCGCGCCATGCGGTGAGATGCGGTAGAGCGAGAAGCCACGCTCTTTGAAAAAATACCAGAAATCGCGGAAGAAGGTGCGCGTGTCGATATTGGCCCCACCGAACTCGAACTGCAGCACGCGCGTGGCCGCCAGCGCCCCGCCGAAACCGCCGAGCACGTCCATCTCATGGCCTTCCACATCGATCTTGAGCATGTCGATCGGGCGGCTTTGCAGTTGGCGGATCCAGTAGTCCTCGAAGCGCAGGGTTTCAACCGCCTCGGCTGTGTTGAAGCTGATGCCCATGCAGTCCAGCTTGCGTTGCGTCAAGCTGCCCAGCGGCGAGCCGGGGGCATCTGAATACAGGGTGCGCGCCCCCGCGGAGGACGACAGCGCGGCCGGCACCAGCGTGACGCGGGCATCGCTGCCGAAGCGGGCGCGCAGCTTCTCGTTGTTGACCTTCGAGGGCTCGAAGACATGGATCTCGAGTTCGGGATGCGCTGCGCGCAAGGCGCCCGTGTACTGACCCACGTTGCCACCGACATCGACGGCCAGCCGGGGCTGGCGCTTGAGCAGGTCCAGCATCAGCTTGACTTCGAGATCAACGGTCTCGGCCCCTTCACCCTTTCCCAGGTAGGCCGCGGCAGTGAGTTCGAACTCATGCGCGAAATGGGGGTGCCGGATCAGGATGTGGTTGACCAGATGCTGCAGGGTCTGTTCGATGGACTCGAGTTCGATGTACTCGGTGGCCTCGCCTTTGGCTTTGACCGCCGCAGCCATGCGCTCGAACTCGCCGGCGAACACGGGGTGCCGTTTGAGGACGTGGTTGAACAACTCCAGCACCGTTTTGACGATGGGCTCCATGCGGTTCCTCCCTTTTGCTGGAAGCGCTGAGCCGGTTCAGGCCAGGGCGATCTGTTCGAGTTGCAGCAGCTTTTCGAAGTAGGCGATGGTCTTGCCCAGGCCTTCTTCCAGCTGCGTGGTCGGCTCCCAGCCCAGCACCGTGCGCGCCTTGGTGATGTCGGGGCAGCGCTGCATCGGGTCGTCGTGCGGCAGGGGCTTGTAGATGACCGGCGAGGACGAGCCGGTCATGTCGATGATCTTCTCGGCCAGCGCGCGCACCGTGGTCTCGACGGGGTTGCCGATGTTGATCGGGCCGGTGACGTCGTCAGGGGTGTTCATCAGGCGCAGGGCGCCGTCGATGAGGTCGTCCACATAACCGAAGGAGCGGGTCTGCATGCCTTCGCCGTACAGCGTGATGGGTTTGCCCGTCAGCGCCTGCACGATGAAGTTGGACACCACGCGGCCGTCATTGGGGTGCATGCGCGGGCCGTAGGTGTT
>CAYPUS010000458.1:0-2642 GCA_964413815.1 uncultured Aquabacterium sp.
GTGCTTCATCGCGGTGGCGTTCTGGAACATGCTCGGCGCCGGCGTGTTCGGCTTCATGATCAACCCGCCCATCTCGCTGTACTACGTGCAGGGCCTCAACACCACGCCGGTGCACGCACACGCCGCACTGTTCGGGGTGTATGGCTTCCTGGCCCTGGGCTTCACGCTGCTGGTGCTGCGCTACGTGCGCCCGCAGTTCGTGTTCAGCGAGGGCCTGATGAAGGTGGCCTTCTGGGGCCTCAACGGCGGCCTGGCGCTGATGATCACCACCAGCCTGCTGCCCATCGGCATCATCCAGTTCGTGGCCAGCGCCAGCGAAGGCCTCTGGTATGCGCGCAGCGAGGCGTTCATGCAGCAGGAGCTGTTGCAGACCCTGCGTTGGGTGCGCACCTTCGGTGACGTCGTCTTCATCGGCGGCGCCGTGGCCATGGCTTGGCAGGTGGTGATGGGGCTGGCTGGCAAGGAGCCGGCGTCGAAGCAGACGTCGGGTGCCACTCAGTTGGTCAACGGCTGAGCTTGACGCAACTCAACAAAACGCGGCGCTCGCATCAAGCGCCGCGTTTTTCGTTCTGGGCGAACCTTTCCGAAGCCTTCTTCGTGAGGTTCTTCACCTGGCTTCCCAAATGAAGGGCAAAGGTTCGACCACCATGGGTCAAGCTGGGGTTGATGTCAGCAATCGCCTGGTCTATCGCATCAGGAATCTTGGCCGCGAGGCTGAGCGCGACGCTTTGAAGGTATCTGGTGCCAACATCAATCTGCTTCGTGAGGCCCGCCAGGCAGGCGTAATCCATCTGCCCTGGTAGAACCTCTCCTCCAATGTTGAACGCAAACTCTTTGGACAGGCCGGGGTATGCGCGCGTGCACATGAGGTCGTAAAAGGGCGTCAAGCGGATGCCTTGATCCGGCAGCCAGCATACCGACAGGTTCTTCGCGTGGCTGTCATTGTTCCCCGTGTAGATGTTGAAGAACAGCCATTGCACGATGGCCTGCACATCGAGCGCCGCGCGATGGCTGTATCTTCGAATGAGCCGGACACACGCTTCGATGCCAGGGCCCCCTTCCTTCTCATATTTCTTGTCAGACACCGTTCCGGCCAGTTGACACAGGTCGTATTGAATGACGCGGCCGAGCGTCCCGTCATCGCGCGTGATCCGGTCAAATCGCTCGACCACGCACGATCTCGTCTCGGGTTCATAAAAGATTTCCGCGGTATTGAGGCCACAGTACTTCGCGGTCCGCATGATGATGGCCTCGTTCGCTGCCGTCTCACGCACCTTGGCCAGCCGCCTGATGTCGGGTTTGAGGATGTGGGTCGATGGGGCATGGCCCTTGGGCAACATCGGCATCCCGTCGAAGATGGCAATGGACGCCTTGTCCTGCGCTCCGGCCAGGGATATCCGCGCGTCTTCACCTTGAACTTGAATGGCCGCGGCCGACTTCTGCTTGAGCGTCCTCGCAAGTTCTTGCCAAGTCGTCGGCTCGTACTCAGGCGGTTCGGGCCGTTGTCCACGGGCGAGCATGACAAAGGCACCGGCGGTGTCACCGGCGACTTCCCGCAACAATGAGAACAGCGTCGAGGCCTTCCGCTGCACCGAAAGGTACGCACGCAGCTCGCCCTCCGGCAGCAAGTTCTCGAAGAATGCCTGAACGTGGGGCCCTTCGAGCCGGCCTGGCCCAAGGGCGATGGCAGACAGCGGGAATGGGTCCTCGCTTGCGAGCCAGGCCGCGCTGTATTCGAATGTCAGTGGGCTGGTGTCGAAGACGGTCCCGATCTGAACGTCTCCGAAGAAGACGTCAAGTGCAGTGGGCCGGTCCATCAGAGGGCCCTGCTGCGTTTCTCTTGGATGACCACCTCAAGCCCAAGCAGCTCCACCAGATCCAAGACCTTTTGAAGCTGCACCGTCGGCTTGCCGTTTTCGATCTCCACAATCACCCGGTTCCCTGTGTTTCCGAGTCCTGCCACGTCCAACTGCCTGAGCTTCATGCTCTTTCGTCTCTCCCGGAGCACCGCTCCGAGCTCGATAGGGTCGTGAACAACACGAGAGAGAGGGTTCGTCGCGTCCAGCTTCTGTGCCACAGGCCGCCCCAGGAGTTACCGTAGAGTAATTCTAGCCCCCCGAAGCCTTCAAACGCAAGCGCCGTAGTTACCGATCGGTAATCCCAATGATTGCAACGGCAGGGGCGCAGCTCCGAGTTACCGAGCGGTAAGTTCGCCTCACCCCAACTGAGCGGCCAGCTCCCCAAACGCCCGCACCTGATCGCCAGGCAAGCCCAGCGCTTCCACCCGCGCGCCGTGCCCTTCCAGCACCAGCCCCAGCTGCACCTCCACCAGGCGCTGCGCATCGGCAAGCCGCGGCAGCACCGGGCCGGCGAACATCACCTCGCCCCGGTGGGCCACCAGCAGCGTCGGAAAGGTCTCGACATCCACGTCGCCGATGGCATCGGCCTCGTCCTCGATGTCGATCCAGCGGTAACGGTGCCCCGGCAGCGCCTGCTGCAGGGCCTCGAACACCTCGCGGTACTCGCGGCAGGTCCCGCACCATTCGGCGCACAGGCACACGACATCGAGCATGGGTTGCGGTGGCGACAGCGACATGCCCGAATTGTGGCATCCCGCCCGGTGGCCGAGTGAGGCCGGGCGG
>CAYPUS010000459.1:0-2618 GCA_964413815.1 uncultured Aquabacterium sp.
TCCCGTGGTCGACCCCACGACCGCCGCGCTGCAGGGCGGCCACCGCGTGGCGGCCGACATCATCCAGGCCTATGACCAGACCTCCTTGGCGCTGGGCACCTCTTTCGCGGTCACGCCCAGCAGCAAGCTCAAGCTCGAATGGGTGCGCACGCGCATCGGCGAGCGCTCCGCCATGGTCGATTCACCGGCGGGTGGCGAGCCGGTTCGGCACGAGGCCATCCAGGTGCTGTCCCTCAACTACAGCTTCGTGTTTTGAGGGGCCGCCAGATGAAACGATTGACATCCTGGCGACGTGCCCTCCTGGCGCTGGCATTGCTCAGCGGGCCCCTGGCGCCTGCCGTTTCGGCGTGGGCGGGCGTGGTCGTGGTGGGCCACGCGAACGTGCGCAAGCTCGATCTGCCGACGGTGCAGCGCATCTACACCGGCAAGGTCATCGAGGTGGGCGGTGTGCCCGTCGCGCCCGTCAACTTGCGGACGGGCCAGCCCGTGCGCCAGCGCTTCCTGAACGATTACCTTCAGCAAAACGAAGACGCGTATCTGGCCTACTGGACGGTGCGCCGCTATGTGGGCAAGGGCGTGCCCCCACGCGAGATGGCCACGGTGGCCGACATCCTGCACTACGTGCAGAACACCCCCGGGGCCGTGGCCTACCTCGATGAGGCCGATGTGCCCGCTTCGGTGAACGTGCTGTTGCGCAAGTAAGAGCCGGGCGCGGTGCGCGCCTGGGCTCAGTACCCCGCGGCCAGGCCGGTCGGGTAGCGGGGGTCGATGGCGCCGAAGAGGCGCATCTGGCCCTGCTTGTCGGCCTGGCCCGCGCTCTGGCGCGCCCCTTTGAGCGTCTCGCCAAGCCGCTCGACCAGACGCGGCGCCCCCACCGCGATGGCCGCCACATGGTTGGGCGGCTGCGGCCCCGCGAAGCGGTGGCCCATGCGCTGCAGGATGGCCTGCGTGTCCGGGCTGAGCGCGAAGGGCTCCAGATAGGTCACATCCGGCAGCCACTGGTGATGAAAGCGCGGCGCGTCGAGGGCCTCCTGCACATCCATCCCATGGTCGATCATGTTGATCAGCGTGTGCAGCACCGCGGTGATGATGCGGCTGCCGCCCGGCGTGCCCACCACCAGCACCGGCTTGCCCTCGCGGGTGACGATGGTCGGGCTCATCGAGCTCAAGGGCCGCTTGCCGGGGGCGATGGCATTGGCCTGGCCCTGCACCAGGCCATAGAGGTTGGGCACGCCCGCCTTGATGGTGAAGTCGTCCATCTCGTTGTTGAGCAGCACGCCGGTGCCGGCAGCCGTCACGCGTGCACCGAACCAGTCGTTGAGCGTGTAAGTCACGCCTACGGCATTGCCCCAGCGGTCAACGATCGAGTAGTGCGTGGTGTTGCTGCCTTCATGCGGCGGCGTGCCGGGCCCGAGCGCCTGCGAGTCGCCCGCCCGTTCGGGGTCGATGCTGGCGCGCAGCCGGGCGGCATAGCCCTTGTCCAGCAGCCGCTCCAGCGGATTGCGCACGAAGCCTGGATCGCCCAACTGGCTGTTGCGGTCGATGTAGGCATGGCGCATGGCCTCGATCTGCAGGTGCACAGCCTGCGCCGAACGAAAGCCCATCTCCTTGAGCGGATGGCCTTCGAGGATGTTCAGGATCTGGCAGATCGCCACACCGCCAGAACTGGGCGGCGGTGCCGACACGATGGCGAAGCCCCGGTAGTCGCAGCGCACCGGCGCCAGTTCACGGGGCTGGTAGCCCGCCAGGTCGCGCTGGGTGAGGATGCCATGGCCTGCGCGGCTGGCGGCTTCCAGGGCGGCAGCGGTCGGCCCCTTGTAGAAGCCATCGGCGCCATGGGTCAAGATGCGCCGCAGCGTGCGGCCCAGGTCCTTTTGCACCAGCCGCTCACCGGCCCGCCAGGCGCGCCCCTGTTTCAGAAAGATCGCGGCGGTGGCCGGGTCCTTGCTGAAATCGGCCGCGGCATGGCCGAGCATGCGCGCATCTCCCTCGTCCAGCACGAAGCCCCGTTCGGCCAGGCGCACGGCCGGGCGCAGCAAGGCGGCGCGGCCCCTCGTGCCGTAGCGCATGCGGGCCATTTCCAGCCCGGCCACGGTGCCGGGCACCGCCACGGCGAGGTGGCCCCTCGTGCTCGCCGCGGGCATGGGCTGCCCCGCTTCATCCAGGTACATGTCCGGGCGAGCGGCCTGCGGTGCCGTTTCGCGGAAATCCAGGAAGGTCTGGCGGCCATCGGCCAGGTGCAGGGTCATGAAGCCGCCGCCGCCCAGGTTGCCCGCCGCTGGGTAGACCACCGCCAGTGCATAGGCCACCGCCACGGCCGCGTCCACCGCATTGCCGCCGCCGCGCAGCACATCCACGCCCACCCGGGTGGCCAGGTGGTGGGCGCTGACCACCATGCCGTTGGCCGCGGCCACCGGTTGCCGGGAGGCGGCATGCGCGCCGGCGACCAGGCTCAGGCTGATCGCCAGGCAGGCGCCCAGCCGCGGCAGGCTGCCGCCCGTGATGAGACGCGAGGTGGGCATGAGGGTGGGGCGGTGCATGGCCTGGTCTGAATGAGGGTGCGAGAAGGGGGCGCTGCGCACGATGGTATCGCCGCCGGTGCCGCCGGTGCCGCCGGT
>CAYPUS010000460.1:0-2617 GCA_964413815.1 uncultured Aquabacterium sp.
AAGTCGATCATGGAAGTGCCCCGCCTGACGAAGATCACCCTGAACATGGGTGTCTCGGAAGCCGTGTCGGACAAGAAGGTCATGGAACACGCCGTTGGCGACCTGACCAAGATCGCTGGCCAAAAGCCTGTGGTCACCATGTCCAAGAAGGCCATCGCCGGTTTCAAAATCCGCGAAAACATGCCCATCGGCTGCATGGTCACGCTGCGTGGCGTCACCATGTTTGAATTCCTGGACCGCTTCGTCACCATCTCGCTGCCCCGCGTGCGTGACTTCCGCGGTATCTCTGGTCGTTCTTTCGACGGTCGCGGCAACTACAACGTCGGCGTCAAGGAACAGATCATTTTCCCGGAAATCGAATACGACAAGATCGACGCCATCCGTGGTCTGAACATCAGCATCACGACGACGGCCAAGACCGACGACGAAGCCAAGGCTCTGCTCCAGGCTTTCAAGTTCCCGTTCAAGAACTGAGGTCCATCGTGGCAAAAGTATCCCTGAAGCAACGCGAAGAGAAGCGCGAAAAGCTGGTTGCCAAGTACGCCAAGAAGTACGCTGAACTCAAGGCCATCATCGATGACGCCAAGAAGTCGGAAGAAGAGCGTTACGCCGCCCGTCTTGAACTGCAAAAGCTGCCCCGTAACGCCAACCCGACGCGTCTGCGCGCTCGCTGCAACCTGACTGGCCGCCCCCGTGGCACCTTCCGTCAGTTCGGCCTGGGCCGCACCAAGATCCGTGAATTGGCATTCGCTGGCGACATCCCCGGTGTCACCAAGGCGAGCTGGTAATCCCAGCAGGGCACGAACAGGAGTTATCCCATGAGCATGAGTGATCCCATCGCCGACATGCTGACACGCATTCGCAACGCCCAAATGGTCTCCAAGACCAACGTTGCATTGCCGTCGTCCAAGCTAAAAGTGGCGATTGCCCAAGTCCTGAAGGACGAAGGTTACATCGACGGTTTCGCCGTCACCGGCGAAGCTGCCAAGCCCACGCTGGAAATCGCATTGAAGTACTACGCAGGTCGCCCGGTCATCGAGCGCATCGAGCGTGTGTCCCGTCCTGGTCTGCGCATCTACAAGGGCCGTCACGACATCCCTCAGGTCATGAACGGCCTGGGCGTTGCCATCGTGACCACCCCGCAGGGTGTGATGACCGATCGCAAGGCGCGCGCTGCCGGTATCGGCGGCGAAGTCATCGCCTACGTCGCCTGATAGAGGAGCCATCGCAATGTCCCGCGTAGGAAAAATGCCGATCGCCGTCCCTCAAGGTGTGGACGTCAAGATCTCCGCTGAAGCTGTGACCGTCAAGGGCAGCCTCGGCACGCTGAGCCTGCCTGCCAACGAGCTGGTCACCGTCAAGCAAGAAGGTGGCTCGCTGCAAGTGGCGCCGGCCAACGAATCCGCTGAAGCCAATGCCATGTCCGGCACCTTCCGCGCTCTGCTCAACAACACCGTCAACGGTGTGAGCAAGGGCTTCGAGAAGAAGCTGACCCTGGTTGGCGTGGGCTTCCGTGCCCAGGCCCAAGGTCAGAAGCTGAACCTGCAGATCGGTTTCTCTCACCCCGTCATCAAGGACATGCCCGCAGGCATCAAGGTCGAGACCCCGTCTCAGACCGAAATCCTGATCAAGGGTGTCGACCGTCAAGTGGTTGGTCAGATCGCCGCCGAAGTGCGCGCCTTCCGTCCGCCCGAGCCTTACAAGGGCAAGGGAATCCGCTACGCCGACGAGCGCGTGGTCTTGAAAGAGACCAAGAAGAAGTAAGGAGCTGATTCATCATGGCAACAAGCAAGAAGGAACAGCGCCTGCGCCGCGCACGCCAGACGCGTGCACGTATCGCCCTGCAAGGCGCCGTGCGTCTGACGGTCACCCGTTCGAACCTGCACATCTACGCCAGCGTGATTTCTGGCGACGGCAGCAAGGTTCTGGCTACCGCCTCGACCGCCGAGAAGGAAGTGCGCGACCAGGTCAAGAACGGTGGCAATGCCGCCGCCGCGGCCCTGATCGGCAAGCGCATCGCCGAAAGGGCGAAGGCTGCTGGCGTCGAGAAGGTCGCTTTCGACCGCGCTGGCTACCAATATCACGGTCGTATCAAGGCCTTGGCTGAAGCCGCGCGTGAAGCCGGCCTTCAGTTCTAAGCCGCGTCTGCAACCGGAAGGAATTTCAAATGGCTAAGTTTCAACCCAAGGTAGCAGACGAAGGTCGTGACGACGGTCTGCGCGAAAAGATGATCCAGGTGAACCGCGTGACCAAGGTGGTCAAGGGCGGCCGGATCATGGGTTTCGCAGCTCTGACCGTGGTCGGTGACGGCGATGGCCGCGTCGGCATGGGCAAGGGCAAGGCGCGTGAAGTGCCGCTGGCTGTTCAGAAGGCCATGGACCAGGCTCGCCGCAACATGGTGAAGGTCTCGCTGAAGAACGGTTCCGTGCACCACAACGTGCGTGGCGAACACGGTGCCGCCAAGGTCCTGCTGGCCCCCGCGCCCGCTGGTACCGGCATCATCGCAGGTGGCCCGATGCGCGCTGTCTTCGAAGTGATGGGAATCACCGACATCGCGGCCAAGAGCCTGGGTTCGTCCAACCCCTACAACATGGTTCGCGCCACGTTCGATGCCTTG
>CAYPUS010000461.1:0-2584 GCA_964413815.1 uncultured Aquabacterium sp.
GATCCAGGACAGCGGTGTGAAGCGGGTGCTGGCCCATGAGGCCACCGCGGCCTGCTTGCCTGGACAGGCCGGGGCGACGGTGATCACCCTGGACCATCTGCCCCTGAGCGGGATGCCGGACCGCGAGCCCGATGTGCCCCTGCATGCCGACAGCCTGGCCTACGTGATCTACACCTCGGGTTCGACCGGCCAGCCCAAGGGCGTCGGGGTCTCGCACCGGGCGCTGGCGCAGCATACGCAGGTGGCGGTGGACCTCTTCGGCCTGTGCGCGCAGGACAGGATGCTCCAGTTCGCCACGCTGAACTTCGACGGCTTCATCGAGCAGGTTTTCCCGCCCTTGTCGGTCGGCGCGACCGTGGTCGTGCGCGGGCCGGACCTGTGGGACAGCCGCACGCTGCACGCGCAACTGATCGCCCACCAGGTGACCGTCGCCGACCTGACCACGGCCTACTGGCTGCTGCTGGCACAGGACCACGCACGGCAAGGGCGCGTCGACCCCGGGCAGCTCAGGCAGGTCAATGTGGGCGGCGAGGCCATGCCGCCGGAAGGCATCAAGGCCTGGCGCGATGCAGGCCTGGCGCAAGTCAGGCTGTTGAACACCTATGGCCCCACCGAGGCGACGGTGACGGCATCGGCGCTGGACTGCACGCCCTTTGTCGATGGCAGCAAGCCGCTGCCGCCCCAAATGCCGATTGGCCATGCCCTGGGCGGGCGCGTGTTGCGCGTGCTCGATGCCGATCTGAACCCCGTGCCCATGGGCGTGGTGGGCGAGCTGGCCATTGGTGGCGCGCTGCTGGCCCGAGGCTACCAGCACCGCCCGGCCTTGACGGCCGAGCGCTTCATCGCCGATCCCTTCGATGCGCAGGGCGGACGGCTTTACCGCACAGGCGACCTGGTGCGCTGGAACGAAGCGGGCGAGCTGAGCTTCCTGGGACGCGTGGACCATCAGGTGAAGATACGTGGCCTGCGCATCGAACCCGGCGAGATCGAGGCCTGTCTGCTGGCCCATTCGCAGGTACGCGAGGCGGTGGCGCTTGTTCAGCCATCGCAGGCGGGGCCCCGGCTGCTGGCGCATGTGTCGCTGCAAGCCGGTCTGGAGCTTGCCACGCCTGCGGCCGAGGGGATCGGCGAGGCCTTGCGCCTGCGCTTGGCAGGCGAACTGCCCGACTACATGGTGCCTGCGCGGGTCATCGTGCATGCGGCCTTGCCACTCAACCCCAATGGCAAGGTCGATCGCAAGGCGCTGCAGGAGGCGGATCTGCCGGAGGCGTGCCTTGAGCAGGCAGAAGTGGCCGTGCCGCCTCAGGGCGAGACGGAGGAGGCGCTGGCTGCGCTGTGGTGCCAAGTGCTGGGCACGCAGCGCATTGGCCGGCATGACAACTTCTTCGCGCTGGGCGGCCACTCGCTGCTGGCCTTGCGCTTGTGTTCCCTGATTCAGCAGCGTTGGTCCGACGCGATCAGCGTGCGCGACATCTTTGCCCGGCCTGTGCTGGCCGACATGGCGGCCATGCTGGCGCAAGGACGTCAGCTCCAGGCCGAGCGCGCGCAGTCGCTATCGGACATCGACGCGTTCATTGACCAACTCGAAGGTGCATGAGCACATGACTGCTTCCGCTTCCCATCTGCGCATCGCCGAGCGCTTCGCCAGACTGGCGCCCGCGCAACGCCGTGCGGTCTATCAGAAGATCCAGTCTGAGGGCCTCGGTACCTTGGAACAGTTTCCGGTGCTGCCTCGCGAGGCGGCCTTGGCCGAGCGCTGCCCGGTGTCGCATGCGCAGGCGCGGCAGTGGTCCCTGTGGCGGATGGCGCCGGACAGCTCGGCCTATCACATCGCAGGTGCCTTGCAGCTGCGGGGCGCGCTTGATCAAGAGGCCTTGTGGTCGAGCCTGTGCGAGATCGCGCAGCGTCACGAAGCGCTGCGGACCATTTTCGAGGCCGACGAGGATGGGCAGGTGTACCAGCGGGTGTTGACGCAGGCGCGGATCGCATGGACCGAAATCGATCTGCGCGATGAGGTGCGCGCTGGGGCGGACGCTGGGATGACATCAGACCCCGTACAGGGCCATGGCGTGCCGCAAGCGGTACAAGATGCCGCGAACCGGATGGCGGCAGGCCCCTTCGATCTGCGAAGCGGCCCCTTGCTGCGGGGGGCCCTGATTCGTTATGGCGAAGCTTCGCACCTGTTGGTGGTGGTCATGCACCACATCGTCTCGGACGATGCCTCGATGGGCATCATGGTGAGCGAGCTGGCGCAGCGCTACCGTGCGCACACCGACGGCATGGCCGCCGATCTCCTGCCCCTGCCGGTCCAGTGTGGTGACCATGCCGTCTGGCAGCGGCAATGGCTGGAAGCGGGCGAGCGCGATCGGCAGCTGGCGTGGTGGCAGGGCAGGCTGGGCGATCGCCACCCGGTGCTGCTGCTGCCGTCGGACCATGCAAGGCGTGCCGGCGAGGCTTGGCGGGCGAGGCGGCATGTGGTCGATGTGCCCGCCACGCTGTGCGAGGCCTTGCGCCGCAAGACGGTGGCGGAAGGCGGCACGGTGTTCATGACCTTGCTGGGTTGCCTGCATGGCCTGCTGCACCG
>CAYPUS010000462.1:0-2579 GCA_964413815.1 uncultured Aquabacterium sp.
TTCAACACCTATGGCCCAGGCATGCATCCCAATGATGGGCGGGTCGTGTCCAACTTCATCGTCCAGGCCTTGCGCAACGAGCCGATCACCGTGTACGGCCACGGCACGCAGACGCGCTCGTTTTGCTACCGCGACGACCTCATCGACGGCTGCATTCGGCTGATGAACACCCCAGACGGCTTCACCGGGCCCGTCAACATCGGCAACCCTTGCGAATCCACCATCGCGGAGCTGGCCGAGTGCATCATCCGCCTGACGGGATCGCGCTCGCGCATCGTCAACAAGCCCTTGCCTCAGGATGACCCGCTGCAGCGTTGCCCCGACATCTCGCTGGCGCGCGAGGCATTGCAGTGGGCCCCGACCATTCCGCTGGAAGAAGGCCTGCGGCGCACCATCGCCTACTTCGACGCGCTGCTGCGGGAAGAAGGCCTGCTGAATGACGGCCAGGCCGCTGGCATGGCGGCCCAGGCCGTGGACACCGCTCACCCGCCCATGACCTGGCAAGGGCGCGAGGTCCCCTCCGTCAAGGAAGCCTTCCTGGCCGCGAACGGGTCCGCAGCACCCGGCTCGGGCACGTCCGCCGTCAGCGCGTCACCGTCCTGAGTGCATCTTCCCAGTCCGCCACGAAGCGCCCGATGTGAAAGCGCTCCTGCGCAGTCTGGCGGGCCAGCTCGCCCATGCGGCGAGCCTCGTTCGCATCGGCGATCAGGCGGCGCATGCCTTCGATCAGCCTGTCCAGCCTCGTGTCGATGAGGCCATTGCGGCCATCCTGGATCACGGTGGGCAGTTCGGTGGTGGCCAGGCCCACGACGGGCAATCCCACCATCATGGCCTCGATCACGGCCAGGCCCAGGCTGGTGTAGCGGATGGGGTTGAAGAAGAAGCGGTGGCTGGCCATCACGCCTGGCAGGTCAGCATTGGACACCTCGCCCAAGCCGCCCACATCCTTGGCGCCCATGCCGACCAGCGTGAGCGGCACAGCCTGGCTGACCGTCTGGTACACATCCAGCCCCAGGCGGCGGCCACGCCGGCCGATGTTGTTGACGACGACGATGCCGGCGGCCCGATCACCCTGGTAGTGCGCTTGCGCCAGTGGCAGCACCCCGTGCTCGATCACGCGGTTGGGCGTGATGCCGCTGTCCCACATCAGCTGGTTGAAGGGCGTCACGTGCACCAGCAGCAGGCCTTCGTCCTGCGCCCAGTGCCGGGTGTTGGTCGGGTGCTCCTGGGGCGGATCGTGTTCGATGTAGATCCTTGGCAGCCGCCGCTGCGC
The DNA here is from genome assembly GCA_964413815.1 of uncultured Aquabacterium sp. Classification (GTDB taxonomy): domain Bacteria; phylum Pseudomonadota; class Gammaproteobacteria; order Burkholderiales; family Burkholderiaceae_C; genus Aquabacterium. Next base: position 1,274 of record CAYPUS010000462.1, read on the forward strand.
GGGCGTCAGCAGCTCGTGCTGTTCGCGTTCGTAGGCATCGCGGGACTGAAAGATCAACACGTCGAAGGCCATGTCCCGGATCTGCTCGACATGGGCATCGTGCACGTTGTCACCCCAGGGCAGCGTGCCGCTTCGACCGCTGTGGTGGGTGCTGCGGGCCTCATCCCGTACAAGGTAGAAGTCATGCGGAACCTGGCTGAGGTAGTACAGGTAGTTGCCATGCACATGCCAGGTGAGGATGCGGAGTTTCTTGCTCATCGTGGCTTGCTCCCGGCTCACATGAAGGGCACACGGAAATGCAATGCCCCTTTGACCCGCCAGTAGACGGACAGAAATGGAATCGCCATCGATGTCAGCAGCATCTCGGCAATGTGCGCGGGGGTGTGCGCCGTGCCGCTCAGGCGTTCGATGGCGAACACCGCCACCGCCCCCAGCGCCAGCGCGACAGCCGCCACGGCCAGCCCCCCCTGACCGGCCAACGCCAGCACCAGCGAGGCCAGTGCGCACAGCACGATGAGGTAATAGCGCCAGGGCGGCCGGGGCCGGATCCGGCTGCGGTAGAGCGCAGGGTGCTTCTTGAAGAGCAAGGCGTCGAAGAAGACATTGGCCTGGGTCTTCAATGAGAAGCCCCAGGGAACGGGGCGCACGGGGTGCATCACGACCGCGCTCGATGCCCAGCCCACCGGGCCGCATTCGCGCATGAGCGTGAACTGGAGGTCGGAATCCTCGCGCCAGGCGCGGGTGTAGCGCTCGTCGAAGCCACCGATCTTCCGCAGCGCATCGCGCCGGACGAAGGCATTGGCCGTGGCGAACTCCGCCTTCTCCAGGCCCTGGGTGTTGCGGGCGTGGTCAGTGGGCTCGCCCTCCAGGGGCACGACCAGGCGCCCGCCCACCGCCACCCAGGGGCCACTCATGGCCTGGCACCCCTCTTCAAGCCAGGCGGAGGCTGGCACCGTGTCGTCATCGGTGAAGGCGATCAGTGGCGCATGCGCATGGCGCCAACCCACATTGCGGGCCCCGGCCGGGCCACGCGTGCCTTGCGACTCGAGATAGCGAAAGGCGGGGGCGCCGCCATGGCGGGCATCGAAGTCCAGCACCACCTCTCGGGTGTCCGCGGTATGCCCGTCGTCCACCACGATGACCTCGTATTCGCTGCCGGCCAAGGTCTGCCTGGCCAGCGCATCCAGACAGCGGCGCAGCAGATCCGGCCGGCGGTATGTTGCGATCACCACAGCCACACGGGGGGCCATCATGCCACCTCCTTCTCAAGCAGGAAGGAGCCGATCACCAGGGCATCGATGGGGGT
>CAYPUS010000463.1:0-2572 GCA_964413815.1 uncultured Aquabacterium sp.
CGCTGGGCCAGGGTGCGCACCTCGCTGGCCACCACCGCAAAGCCGCGGCCTTGCTCGCCAGCACGGGCCGCTTCAACGGCCGCATTCAAGGCCAGGATGTTGGTCTGAAAGGCGATGCCATCGATCACGCCGATGATGTCGACGATCTTCTTGCTGGAGGTGGCAATGCCGTCCATGGTCTGCACGACCTGGTCCACGACGACGCCACCCTGGCTGGCCACCGTCGTGGCCGATCCGGCCAGCTGCGTGGCCTGACGGGCGGTTTCGGCATTGGTCTTGATGGTGGCGGTCAACTGTTCCATCGATGCGGCCGTCTGCTGCAGGTTGCTGGCCTGCTCTTCGGTGCGCTGGCTCAGGTCCGCGTTGCCCGTGGCGATCTGCGAAGAGCCGGTGGCGATGCTGTCGCTGGTGGCGCGCACCTGGCTGACGAGCTGACGCAGCGACTGCTGCATGTGGCCCATGGCGGCGACGATGCTGCCCGGTTGCGCACGGCGCGTGTCGATGTGGGTGGTCAGGTCACCATCGGCCACGGCGGTGGCCAGCGCCGCGACGTCGGCAGGTTCGCCACCCAGCGAGCGGGTGACACCGCGGGTGATGAGCACACCGATGACGATGCCGCTGACCGCGCTGAGCAGCGTCAGCACCACCATGATCAGGCTCACGGTTTCAAAGGTGCTGGTGGCTTCGCGGGCTGTCTTCTCGCCATTGACTTCCTTGCGCCGGCTGAGCTCGGTCAACTGGTCGCCCAGCACCTTGTTCTGAGCCAGGGCGACCTGGTTCAGGCGGGCCAACTCGGGATCATCTTCGGCGAGGGATTTGGCGGCGGTGAAGTAGTCCTGCGACGCTGGCAGCCAGACCTTGACCTGATCCTGGGCCTTGTCGATCAGGGCCAGGCCCTCTTTCGTGACGAACAGGGGCTCGGTCCGGTCCAGCCATGTGCGCAATGCCTCGCTTGCTTCATTGAAGCGCTGATGGGCGTTTTCGCGCTCCGAATCGGTCTTGGCGAGCATGAACTGCGCGCGCGCCCTGGAGGCATTGATGAGCTGGATATTGGCCTCCTTGATGTGGGACAGGCCCAGCAACTCGTATTTGTAGAGGTTGTCGGTCGCGTCATTCAGGCGCGAGAGCCCATGGATGCCGAAGGCCGCAACGATGGTGCCCAGGAGGATCAGTGAAGAAAAGGCGAGGAGCAGTCGTGCGCCGAGGCGAAGGTTCTTGAACATGAGGATCCAGACAGTCACAGGGAAAAGCAGTGCGCGGACATGTGCGCCCCGGGGGGTTTTCGGCAGGGAGGCGCGCTGGCGTAAGGGAAAAGTTGGCATTTCCCGCCATTCATTCCGCCATATGAATCCCTACTGTCGGAATGGTGACATTGGCGGGCAGGCGTGCCGCCTAGGTGACGGCACCCAAGACCTCGCGCAGCGAGGCCTCGATGTCGCCCCCGCAGTAGACCTGTCCATACTGTTTGAAGGTGCGCTTGCTCAGCGTGAGCAGCGCCGGCGTCTGCTGCATGCGCCCTGTCAAACGCGCGGTGCACGGCGCGGCTTCCTCGAGCAGCGTGCCGATCGGCGCAAAGCGATCGGCCAGGGTGGACCACAGGGCCCAGGTCACGATGTCTGCGACGCCCGCCTCCGCTGTGCCCAGCAGGAAGCCGCTGTCGGGCTTGAGGCCATGGCGCTCGCCCGTGGCCTCCCAGATGGCCATCCAGTGGCGCAGGCGCGGAAGGAAGGCTCGCCACCGCTTGCGGGTCCACATCTGCCGGCCGCCGTCGAGCGTGATCTCGTCGATCACGTCGTTGGCATCGTTGACGACCTTGTTTGTCAGCGCGCGCAGCTCAGTGGACTCGGGCATCAGCGCCAGCTTCACACCCAGGTAGGCCGCAATGGCCGGCATCTGCGACAGCGCAAAGCCCGAGGTCTTGTCGATCAGCACGGGTGGGCCTTTGAACGGCACGGGCTGCTCCTGCGGTGGGGCCAGCATCAGGTCGTCGATGGCATCGGCATCGTGCTCCGTCCAGGTCTTGCCGGCGTAAGCCAGGATGGCGCGCAGGAAATGGCCGCGGAAGGGGACGGGCCAGTAGTAGAGGTCGTAGTCGGCCATGGCGGGGCTCCGGCGCTAGGGGGAGATCAGTGCGGCAAATCTTGTTCCTCCGATCACACAGGGTCTTGAAACCCAAGCCCGCGTCCCTATAATCGTTAGCACTCGCCAAGGTTGAGTGCTAACATCCCCGCACGCTGCCGTAAGGCGTAGGAAAGGCGGTCGCCGCCTGACCACCCCAACAGAATCGAATGTAAGTACCTACTTGCATCGAAAACATTGTCAAACCGATGTCTCACCAGACAGGAGAAGCCATGAAACTGCGTCCTCTGCACGATCGCGTGATCGTCAAGCGCCTGGAACAGGAAACCAAGACCGCCTCGGGCATCGTGATCCCCGACAACGCCGCCGAGAAGCCTGACCAGGGTGAAGTCCTGGCTGTCGGCCCGGGCAAGCGCAACGAAAAGGGTGATTTCGTGACCCTGAACATCAAGGTCGGCGACCGTGTGCTGTTCGGCAAGTACAGCGGCCAGGC
>CAYPUS010000464.1:0-2552 GCA_964413815.1 uncultured Aquabacterium sp.
CGCACCGCTGGGAGCCCCTGCTCAAGCACGCCGGCGCCATCTTCCTGGGCGCCTACACCAGCGAATCGCTGGGCGACTACTGCGCCGGCCCCAACCACGTGCTGCCCACCTCGGGCACGGCCCGTTTCTCGTCCCCGCTGGGCGTCTATGACTTCCAGAAGCGCTCCAGCCTGATCGAGGTGAGCGAGGCCGGGGCCCAGGTGCTGGGCAAGACCGCCGCCGTGCTGGCATACGGTGAAGGGCTGCAGGCCCATGCCATGGCTGCTGAATTCAGACTGAACAAGCCGGTTTGACACATGGCGCCTGAGCCGGCCGTCGCCGCCCGTGTTGCCTGGCAGGGTGGGGCGCAGGTTCATGGGATGGCGCCCCGGCTTGAAGCGGGCCGCACGCGGCACCATGCGACAATCTGATCGTTAACCCGCGTCAAACGCGCCGTTCTCTGGTCCCATCCCCCCTGACATGTCTTCCGACGCTTCTTCCCTGCTGGCCACCTTCCGTCCCGATGTGCTGGCCATGCACGCCTACCATGTGCAGGACGCAGCGGGCTTCATCAAGCTCGATGCCATGGAGAACCCCTTCACGCTGCCGCCCGCCCTGCAGCAGCAACTGGGCGAGCGCCTGGCCCGGGTCGAGTTGAACCGCTATCCCGGCGTGCGCGTCAACGACCTGCACGCCGCCTTGCGCGCCTACGCCCATGTGCCCGAGGATTTCGGCCTGGTGCTGGGCAACGGTTCCGACGAGCTGATCTCGCTGCTGTCCGTTGCTTGCGCCAAGCCGGACGCGGTGGCCCTGGCCCCGCTGCCCGGCTTCGTGATGTACGAAGCCTTCGCCAAGCAGACGGGCATGCGCTTTGTCGGCGTGCCCCTGACGGCCGATTTCGAGCTCGACGGCCCGGCCATGCTGGCCGCCATCCGCGAGCACAAGCCGGCCCTGACCTACATCGCCTACCCGAACAACCCCACGGCCAACCTCTGGGATGACGCCGTCATCGACCAGATCGTCGATGCCGTCGCCGCCAACGCCGCGGCCGGCCATCCCGGCTTTGTCGTCATCGACGAGGCCTACCAGCCCTTCGCCAGCAAGAGCTACCTGGACCGTGTCCGGCAGCACCCCCATGTGCTGCTGATGCGCACCCTGTCCAAGTTCGGCCTGGCGGGTGTGCGCATCGGCTACATGATGGGCCGCAAGGAGCTCATCGACCAAGTCGAGAAAGTCCGCCCGCCCTACAACCTGAGTGTGCTCAACATCGAGACGGCGCTCTTTGCGCTCGAGCACGCCGATGAGTTCGCCCGGCAGGCCGATCAGATCAAATCCGAACGCGAGCGCCTGCTGACAGCCCTGGCCGGCATGCCCGGCGCGCGGGCCTATCCGAGCCAGGCCAACATGATCCTGGTGCGCGTGCACGACTCGGCGGCGGTGTTCGCGGCCCTCAAGTCGCGTGGCATCCTCATCAAAAATGTCGCGGGCCTGCATGGTTTGCTGGCAAACTGTATCCGCCTGACGGTCGGTCTGCCCTCTGAAAACGACGCCCTCATCGCCGCGCTCGAAGGCATCTTGCGCGATCCCCTCTGATTTCCACCCTTTGATGAACGCTCCTGAGATGGCGCCCGCAAACGCTTTCGCATCGGATCCGGCATCGGCCGGCGCTGACCGCGTGGCCGAAGTCACCCGCAACACGGCCGAAACCCAGATCACCGTCCGCGTCAACCTGGACGGCACCGGCGCGGCCAGGCTGCAGACCGGCATCGGCTTCTTCGACCACATGCTTGACCAGATCGCCCGCCATGGCCTGATCGATCTGGACATCCACGCTGTGGGCGACCTGCACATTGACGGCCACCACACGGTGGAAGACGTCGGCATCACCCTGGGCCAGGCTTTCGCCAAGGCCGTGGGCGACAAGAAGGGGATTCGCCGCTACGGCCATGCCTACGTCCCGCTGGACGAGGCCCTCTCGCGTGTCGTCATCGACTTTTCCGGGCGCCCGGGGCTGCACATGCACATCCCCTTCACATCGGGTGCCATCGGCGGCTTCGACACGCAGCTCACCTTCGAGTTCTTCCAGGGCTTCGTCAACCATGCCGGCGTGACCCTGCACATCGACAACCTGAAGGGTGCCAACGCGCACCATCAGTGCGAGACCGTATTCAAGGCTTTTGCCCGGGCGCTGCGTGCAGCGCTGGAGCGTGATCCCCGGATGGCCGGCGTGATCCCCTCCACCAAGGGTTCGCTGTGATCTCCGTCGTGATGCTTTCCATCTGACCGCATGAGCCAGACATCGACAGTGGCCGTCATCGACTACGGCATGGGCAACCTGCGCTCCGTTTCGCAGGCGGTCGAACACGCGGCCCAGGGCCTGGACCTGAAGGTCGTCGTCACCAATGACCCCAAAGTGGTGCATGCGGCCGACCGTGTCGTGCTGCCCGGCCAGGGGGCCATGCGTGACTGCATGCGGGAGCTGCGCGAGGCCCACGGCGGCGAACTGCTGGGCGCCGTGCTGCAGGCCGCGGCCAGCAAGCCGCTGATGGGCCTCGCGCAGCTCCCGCATGCAG
>CAYPUS010000465.1:0-2193 GCA_964413815.1 uncultured Aquabacterium sp.
CACCTTCGAATACTGCATGCTCGATGGTGTCAACGACAGCGATGCGCATGCACAGGAATTGATCGCCCTGGTCAAGGGGCGCATCAACTGCAAGTTCAACCTGATTCCCTTCAATCCCTTCCCGCAGTCGGGCCTGCGCCGCTCCGACATGGGGCGGGTCCAGGCCTTTGCCCGCATGCTGGCCGATGCGGGCATCGTCACCACCGTTCGCAAGACGCGTGGCGACGACATCGATGCGGCTTGCGGTCAACTGGCCGGCGAGGTGCAAGACCGCACCAACGCGCAAGGCCGGATGTTGCGTCAACCTGTGGCCGTGAAGGTCGCTGCCCCGAAGGCCGGGGAGCGCCACAACCGCCAGCCCCAGTGACGCGGCACCCGCATTGGCGGGAGCCTCTACACTGGTGGACTCACACCTAGCTAGGAGACTGATGCATGACGATGCTGCGCACCTTGGGTCCTTCCGCTGGTTCTCTGGGGAGGATGGCTCTGCTGACGGCCATGCTGTCGGGGCTGCTCGGAGGGTGCGCCAACATGCCGGGTCCGGGCGGTGCAAGCGGCGGGTCGGGCAAGGACATCGTCACGGCCTCTGACGAAGGTGACCTGCGCCGCCGTGCGCGCATCCGGCTCGAACTGGCGACGACCTATTACTCGCAAGGCCAGTACACCACCGCGCTCGATGAGCTCAAGCAGGCCGAGGCCGTCGATGCGCGCATGCCCGGCACGTCCGAGTTGCGCGCCCTGATCTACGACGCGATGGGCGATACGCAGCGGGCCGATGCCAGCTTCCGGGACGCGCTGATCAAAGAGCCGACCAATGGCAGCGTGATGCACAACTACGCGTGGTTCCTCTGCCGGGGGCGCCAGTTCGCCGCGGCTGACGCGATGTTCGAGCGTGCCGCCCAGCATCCTCAGACCATCGACACCAGCAAGACCTTGCTGGCGCGCGGCGTCTGTCAGATCAGCGCCGGCCTCTATCCGGAGGCCGAAAAAACCCTGGCGCGCTCCTATGAGATGGACCCGTCCAACCCTGCCACGGCCTTCAATTTGGCCTCCGTGTTGTATCGGCGCGGCGAACTGGAGCGGGCCCGCTTCTATATCCGCCGGGTCAATGCGGTCCAGACGCAGGTGACGGCAGAATCTCTGTGGCTGGCCGTGCGCATCGAGCACCGCCTGGGCAACATGGCCGGTCGCGACGAGCAGGCCGTGCAACTGCGCAGCCGCTTCCCGGCTGCTCGTGAAACCAACGCATTGGAGCTGGGGCGATTCGATGAGTGAGCCGTCACCGATCATCTTGTCATCACCGGATCCGGGCAGCCGTGGCGCCGGTGAGGTGCTCAAGCGTGCACGCGAATCCCAGGGCATGACGCTGGAGGCGCTGGCTTCCATGATCAAGGTGACGCCAGTCAAGCTCGATGCCCTGGAGCAGGGGCGTTACGACCTGCTGCCCGACGCCAACTTCACCCGCGCGCTGGCCATGACGGTGTGCCGGGCCCTGAAGGTGGACCCGGGCGAGATCTTGCCCTCGCTGCCGGCCGCAAGGCCCGCGCCGCTGGCTGAAGGCAAGCCGCCTTTGAACCAGCCGTTCAAGGAATCGCGGGGCGGGGCACATCTGTTCGATCGGCATGCCCTGAGTGGCTCGGCCTTGCTGAACGTGAAGTACCTGGCTCCCTTGGGGCTGCTCATTGCCGCGGCCTTGATCTATTTTCTGCCGGACTCGGTCCTGAAGCCGGGCTGGTTCGCGTCCTCGCCCGAAGAGCCCCAAGAGGCCGCGCCCGCAGAGCCCATCGTGGTGGCGCCAGGCGTCGTGTCCGAAGTCGTGCCGCAGCCCTCCGTGCCGGCAACGGCGGCCGAAACGGCCTCGGCCGTGCCACCTCTGGCGTCCGGTGCATCCGCCGCCCCGGCGGCACCTGCGCCGCTGCCTGGCGCGCCTACACCGCTGAAGCTTGACGTCTCTCCTGTGGGAGGTGCGGTGGCGCCAACGCCGGCACCCGCGCCCGTGCCCGCCGCCCCAGCAGCGGTGACGACGCCCGCACCGACGCTCAGCCCGTCGACGGAACTCTCCACGGGCGCCTTGAGCTTCACAGCCACCGCGCCCGCCTGGATCGAGGTCCGTGATGGCGGTGGGGCCAGGGTGTTCTCGCGCCTGGTGCAGGCGGGCGAAAATATCACCCTGAATGGGCCTTTGCCGCTGAA
>CAYPUS010000465.1:2203-2548 GCA_964413815.1 uncultured Aquabacterium sp.
GCTGAACATGCGCATCGGCAATGTCTCGGGGGTGCAGGTGCGCTTCAAGGGGCAGCCCGTGGACCTGAGTGCCTTTTCCCGCAACAACGTGGCGCGCATCGAGTTGAAATGAGTCTGGAACAGTTTTCCCTGATCGATGTGGCCCGGCCCGCGCCGCGCCGCTCGCGTCAGGCCCGTGTCGTGTGGGGTTCGCGCGTCGTCACCATTGGCGGCGATGCGCCCGTGCGCGTGCAATCAATGACCAACACCGACACGGTCGATGCCGTGGCCACGGCCATCCAGGTCAAGGAGCTGGCCCAGGCCGGCTCGGAGCTGGTGCGCATCACCGTCAACACGCCGGAGGCG
>CAYPUS010000466.1:0-2540 GCA_964413815.1 uncultured Aquabacterium sp.
GGCGTGCGAGCCGAACACCAGGTCGGCACGCACGCCCAGCTGCGCGCCCTGGCCGAGGTTTACGCCCAGGCCGGCTCGCAAGAGAAGTTCGTGCGTGACTTCGTCGCCGCATGGACGAAGGTGATGGAACTTGACCGCTTCGATCTGAAGACCAAGAAGCAGTGAGCCCGGCCGCTGTCTTGGCGGCTGAATGATCGGCGCGCCCCCTCCACGCAGGAGGGGCGCGCCGATTTTGTCAGCACCGGCCCGAGCGCCGGCTGCGCGGCTGCAGCTTGTCGAGTTCGGCCAACTGCTGCTTGAGCAGGATCAGCAAGGTGCGCGCGTCGTCGACCGGCAGCGACAGACAGCTGAGGACCGCGCCCTCATCGCGCCCCGAGCGGGGCTGCACCAGCACATCCACCCCCAATTCGATCAGGCCATGGTCGTGGCGGGCGGACTTGATGCGCTGGATTTCGATCTCGTAGGTTTTCATGGCAGGAAGGATGCGGACCAAAGGGGCAATGCCCGGATTGTCGGGCAAGGCTGCTCAAGACGCGCCGAAGATGTCTTCCAGATCCGCCTCTTCAGGCCCGGGGTGCAGGTGCACGCTTTGCTCGATGTGGTCCAGGTGCTGGAGCATCAGCTCCGCAGCCTCGTCGGCGTTGCCGCTCTTGATCGCCTCAAGGATCAAGCCATGCTCATCCGCACGGCAGCTGTGGATGGGCGGCGCGTCATACACCAGGATGATCAGGCAGGTGAGCGTCGACAGCTCTTTTTGGCTGCGCGCCAGCGCCGTGTTGCCCGCCAGATCGGCACACAGGTTGTGGAACTCGCCCGACAGCCGGATGACGGCACGCTGATCGCCGCGCCGGCGTGCTGCCAGTTCCTCGTTCACATGGGCCTGCAGGGCCGCGATGGTGTCGTCGGTGGCCCGCTGTGCCAGCCTGCGCATGATCGCGGGTTCGATGACGCGCCGCGCCTCGAACACATCGCGCGCCTGCTCGATGGTGGGCTTGGCCACGTAGGCACCCTTGTTGGGTATCAGCTCGACGATCTGCTCGTAGGCAAAGCGCATCAAGACCTCGCGGATGCGAGGCCGGCTCACTTTGAAGATGTCGGCCAGCCGCTCCTCGGCCAGCTTGGTGCCTGGCAGGAGGCGGTGTTCCTGGATGGCGACATAGATCTTTTCGTAGATCTCGTCATTGCTGTCCCGCTGCTCTTTCCTGGGTGCGGGGATGGCTGTCGAAGGGCTCGGCATGTCGAAGAGGACCTCATTCCTGTGTTGCGACAATTTTAAATTGAATTGTCAACAATCCCGCCTGCACAAATCAAGCCACATTCCCCCTGGCCTCGGAGGGCGCGACGTCGTGTCGCGCTGCTTTCTGCAATCAAGGGTCGCTTTGCCAACAGGAAATCGGGCATTCGCTCACGACTTTTGGCACCGCCTTCCTGAAACATCTGCTCGCCCACCATTGCTGGCACATTGATTGCGTAACTGTCATCAACTTTAGATGACATTGTAGACACGCACCAAATACAGTCCGACGCAGACGTTTCAACAATCTAGTCGCACCAGATTGGTTCCGTTGACCGACAAAGCCAGCAATGGATGCACCATGAGCACCGAACTTGATCTAGTTATTCGCAACGGCCGCGTGGCCACCGCCAGCGATGTCTTCCATGCGGACATCGGCATTCGGGGCGGCCGCATCGCCTGCATCGGCCAGCAACTGGGCCCCGCCAAGACTGAAATCGACGCAGCCGGCCGGGTGGTGACGCCTGGCGGGGTCGACGCCCACTGCCACCTTGACCAGCCCATGGCCCCGCCCGTGCGCATGGCCGACGATTTTGAGACCGGCACGCGCGCCGCGGTCTGCGGCGGCACGACCACCGTCATCCCCTTCGCGGCCCAGATCCGGGGCGGCAGCCTGAGGGACGCGGTGGCGGACTATCACCAGCGTGCCGATGGCAAGGCCTATGTCGACTACGCCTTCCACATGATCGTCAACGATCCCAGCCCCGCGGTCCTGGACAAGGAGCTGCCCGAGCTGATCAGCGAAGGCTACACCTCCTTCAAGGTCTACATGACCTATGACGACCAGAAGCTGGACGACGGCCAGATCCTCGATGTGCTGGATGTGGCGCGCAGCCATGGCGCGATGGCGATGCTGCATGCCGAGAATGCCGACTGCATCGAATGGCTGACACGGCGCCTGGAAGCGCGCGGCAAAGTGGCCCCCCGCTACCACGCCCATTCGCGCCCCATGCTGGTCGAGCGCGAAGCCACGCACCGCGCCATCGCCCTGGCCGAGCTGGTGGGTGTGCCCATCCTGATCGTGCACGTCTCGGGCCGCGAGGCGGTCGAGCAGATCCGCTGGGCACGCGCCCATGGTTTGTCGGTCTATGCGGAGACCTGCCCGCAGTACCTTTTCCTGACGGCAGAAAGCCTGGGCGTGGACGACGGCTATGAAGGCGCCAAGTGCGTGTGCAGCCCGCCGCCGCGCGACAAGGCCAACCAGGACGTGATCTGGAGCGGCCTCAACGACGGCCTGTTCAACGTC
>CAYPUS010000467.1:0-1262 GCA_964413815.1 uncultured Aquabacterium sp.
CGATGAAGCCGTGGAGCGCCAGGCCCCGTTGCGCAGCCTGCGGCTGCAAAGGACCGAGCAGGTTGTCGAAGGCGCGCCCGATGTGCAGGGGCTCGATGCTGACGCTCAGCATGCCCGCCTCGATCTTGGACAGGTCCAGGATGTCGTTGATCAGCGCGAGCAGGTCGTTGCCGGCCGAGGAGATGGTCTGCGCGAACTTGACCTGTTCGGGCGTCAGATTGCCGTCCTTGTTGTCCGCCAGCAGCTTGGCCAGGATCAGCGTGGAGTTCAGCGGCGTGCGCAGCTCGTGGCTCATGTTGGCCAGGAACTCGCTCTTGTAGCGGCTGGCTTCCTCCAGCTCGCGCGCCTTGCTCAGCAGCGCGGCCTGGGCCGACAGCAGGGCGCTCTTCTGGTTCTCCAGAAGCTGCGTCTGGGTTTCCAGCTGGGCGTTGGTGTGCTCCAGCTCGACCTGCTGGGCCTCCATCTGCGCCTGCGATTCCTTGAGGATGCGGCCCTGCTGCTCCAGCTCTTCGTTGTTGACGCGCAGCTCCTCCTGCTGGGCCTGCAGCTCCTCGGCCTGACGCTGGGTTTCGCTCAGTAGTTCGGCCAGTCGCTGGCGATCGAGGGCCGAGCGCACGCCGATGGCCAGGGACTCCGAGGCCTGCTTGAGCAGGTCCAGGTCGACCGGGTCCACTTTCTTGAAAAAGCCGAACTCCAGCAGGGCGACGACCTGCCCGTCGACGATGGCGGGCACCAGCACCAGTTCGAGTGGCGTGTGCTTGCCCACGCTGGAGCTCACGGGCAGGTAGCCTTCCGGCACCTGGCGCAGGTGCAGGGGCTGACGGTCTTTGGCGGCCTGGCCCAGCAGTCCTTCACCGGGCAGCATCTCGTCCGATGCGGTGCCCGGTGGCAGCGCGTAGCCGGCAAAGCGCTGGAAGCGGCCGTCGGGCAGGGCGACATAGGCGGCGCCAACGCGTGCCTGCACGCATTCGGCCAGGTGGCTGAGCACCCCTTCACCCAGTGTCTGCAGTCGTTGTTCGCCCTGCAGACGCCCGCTCAGACCGATCAGGCACATGCGCACCCAACTGGCGCTTTCGCGCATGCGCAGGTCGCGCACCGCGAATCTCGCCGAGGTACCGATCAGCAAGAGCAGGACCAGGGAGCTGATCCAGGTGAAACGGTCGGCGAAGGCGGCCTGGGCTTCCCACTGCGCCTTTTGTTCGCTCAGCGAGGCTTCTTCGTGCTGGTGCATGGCGGCTGCGCGAGGTGCTGGCCGCCATGCA
>CAYPUS010000467.1:1272-2518 GCA_964413815.1 uncultured Aquabacterium sp.
GCAAACTTAGGGCGGCACTAGGAGGGCAGTACGCCCCATGGTCTGGATGCCGGTGCCGTCGTGCACGAGTGACAGCGCGCCTTGACGGTCCCCTTCGCGCTGCAGCTTGATCGTCTCGGCCAGTTCCTTGAACTTGGCCTGGGCGAGCTGCTCGACCAGGTCGATCCTTTGCTTTTGCACCGCGTTGTCGGCCAGCAGTGTGCGCAACTCGCGCAGGGCGGCCGCGAACTCGCTTTGCGCGTGGTTGTAGGGTGTCAGGTAGGTGGGGTCGCCCGTCAACAGGAAACCGCGCTGCCCGGTTTCCGCGTCCTTCAGCGCAGAAGGAATGGTTTGCAGCTTGGCGATCACGGTCAGCGTGCTGCTGACCTGGCGGGAGGCATCGGAGCGCGTCTGCGAGGCCTGGAAGGCGAACAGCGAGATCAGCAGCACGGCGGACGCCTTGACCCAAAAGCCCATCGTGAGATGAAGCGGCAGCGTGGCGTGACGGCGTGCGGGGGCGCCCTGGGGGGCGTGGGGTTGCGAGGCGGGCAAAGCGGTTCGTTCCATGTAAGACCTGGAATGTGTTTCCGGCACGATGCCGGCCCCCTGCGAACCGCTCAGTGCAGGGCTGGATGGGGCGCGCGAAGCAGCGCGCCCCGGGAGCGCATTATCTCAGTTGGCGCCGTGGCAGTGCTTGTACTTGCGGCCGCTGCCGCAGGTGCACGGGTCGTTGCGACCCACCTTGGGCTGATCGCGCACCACGGTTTCGACCTTGTGGCGCTCGGCGATGCCGATCTGGGCCAGGTCGACCACGTCGAACACCAGCGCCTCGATGGCCTCGTCCAGGCTGCCCAGCGGGTGCTCCTCGTCCAGGGCCTTGGTCATGGCCTTCTGGGTCTCGTCCTGGTCAGGCAGATGACGCCAGATCGAGTCGAGCAGGTCGGGCACGCCCGGCAGGGCCGCTTCTTCCAACTGCGGGAAGTTGGCCAGGGCCCACTCGAAGCCGGCCGCCCAATAGCCGATGCCCTCCAGCGCTTCCTTGCCCTTGACGGGCTTGCCGTCGTCGTCCTCGATCATCGGGACGATCGGGTCGAACCAGCCATCTTCGAGGATGCCGCGCAGGATTTCGTCCTTGCGGCGCGTGATCAGGCCGATCAGCTTGTCGTGCTGAGCCTGGGTCCAGCCGGTGATGCCGGGCTCGGGCATGCCTTCCGTGCCGAAGATGGGCGGCAGCCACTGCTCGGGCTCCAGGACCACGGGCTGCACC
>CAYPUS010000468.1:0-2517 GCA_964413815.1 uncultured Aquabacterium sp.
GACGTGGTCGCGCGCTACGGCGGTGAGGAGTTCGTCGTCATGCTGCCAGGCACCCCGCTGGAAGAAGCCCAGCAGGTGCTGACCCGCCTGCAGCGCACGCTCAGCGCAGAGTTCTTCACGCACGAAGACAAGAAGGTCTTCATCACCTTCTCGGCGGGCGTCACGCTCTACCGCGCAGGCGAGCCCATCGAAGCCGCGCTCGATCGCGCCGACGTGGCGCTCTACGAAGCCAAGCGCACCGGCAAGAACCGCACTTGCATGGGTTGAGGCCTGGGCCCTCAGCGCATCAGCGCATCAGCGCGTCAGCGCCAGATTGAGCCGCGCCAGTGCGCCGGGGATCAAGCCTGGCAGGTCATCGGCAATCAGGCCCACACCGAACTCATGTGCGGCATCGCCATGCAGCCATGCCGCGGCACAAGCCGCCTGCCAGGCAGGCACACCCTGCGCCAACAGGCCCAGGATCATGCCGGCCAGCACATCGCCCGCACCCGCGGTGGCCAAGGTGGCGGGCGCATGGCGGTTGATGGCGGCGCGGCCATCGGGCGCCGCGATCACCGTGTCCGCCCCCTTGAAGAGCACCACCGCCCCGCTCAGTCGCGCGGCCGCCCGCGCCTGTTCCAGCTTGCCGACCGCATTCGTCACGGCAGGCTGCACGAACAGGCGCGCGAACTCGCCGCCATGGGGCGTCAGCACCACCGGCCGGCTGTGCCCCTTGATCGCCGCGAACAGCAGCGAAGGATCTTCGTGAAAGGCCGACAGCGCATCGGCATCCAGCACCACGGGCCGCCCGCTGGCAAGCATCGTCAGCACCAACCCCCGCGTGCCTGGCGGGCTCGAGCCGCCTGATGCGCCCGGGCCGATCAAGGCCGCCGACAGACGGTCGTCATCCAGCAGCTCCTTGAGGCCCGCCTGCCACCCCAAGGCGCCTTCACCATCCACCGGGTGAACCATGATGCTTTCCAGGGCGGTGGCATAAACAGGCCAGGCGGCACGTGGGGCACACACCGTCGTCAGGCCCGCGCCCACGCGCGCGGCCGCCCGTGCAGCCAGACGCGCCGCGCCGGTCATCAACGCCCCACCCCACACCAGCGCGTGCCCACGGTGGTATTTGTGACCGGCCAGGTCGACATGCGGCCAGACATTGCGCCACACCGCAGGCTGGTTGTCCCAGGCCTGCACCGCCATGTCCTCCAGCACGCCTTGCTCGATCCCGATGTCGGCCACGACCACATCGCCGCACATGGCGCGCCCTGGCATCAAGAGGTGTCCCGGCTTGAGCCTGAAGAAGGTGACAGTCAGCGCCGCCGGGACGGCGCCGGTCACGCGGCCGGTATCGCCCCAGACACCGCTGGGCACATCCACCGCCACGATCGGCAGATTGCGCGTGTGAGCCCGCGCCAGCACATCGGTCACGGGCGCCTCCAGAGGACGCGACAGGCCCGCGCCGAACAGCGCATCGATCACCAGTTCCACGCCGTCCAGACAGGCCGGTGTCAAGTCTGAACAGGCCGGCTTGCCTTCCGCTTCGCACACCTGACGCCAGGCCCGGGCCGCCAAGGCCGCGTCGCCCTTTGAGGCCACGAGGGCCTGCAAAGCGCCTTCGCCGCCCTGCATGGCCACGCGCACCGGCCAGCCGGCCGCATGCAGCAAGCCCGCCACCACCCAGCCATCTCCGCCGTTGTTGCCGGGCCCGCACAACACGGCCACTGGCCGAGAAGACCAGCGCTGCAGGATCGCCCGGTAGACCGCCTCGCCTGCCGCGCGCATCAACTGAAAGCCCGGCGCGCCGGCCTGGATCGTCGCGGCATCGGCCTTGGCCATCTGCGCGACAGTGAGAAGTTCACAAACCATCTTGCTTGGCGAGCACAGAACCCGCGCGGTGCTTGTTGTTGCTCACAGTGTGCCGCCAACTTTCACACGACAGCCGCATTTGAAGCATGGAATCCGCACATTTCCTCAACACGGCGGCCATTCAAAACGACATACTGAATCCGTCGACACGTTGAGGTGTTCAACGCAAGACAAGGTAGCCGGGTAACGGCGCCAATGGGTGCACAGCCGCCGGAGGGTTCGTCCGGAAGGCGGCAGGCAAGATGGTCTTGTCGCACCACGCCACCGATCTGGTGGCTCCCCTGAGAAGGGGTCAAGGTCTGGCAGACCGTACCGCCTGACCAGGCCTTCCGGTGAGGAAGGCCCACACACTCAGCCCATCGACTAGGACCGATGGGCTGTTTTATTTTGGGCCCGCCCCCTGCAAAAACCCTGGGGCTGACTCGTGAATCGGCCGTCGCCAAAGCCGCCGTGCGATCAGGCCACCGATGATCCAAAAACAACATTGGCCGCGATGACGTCTGCCCAGCTTGTGGGGTAGGCTCAAGCTTCTCGTGCGTCTCTCGCGTCCTTCACTCGCTTCACGAACGCCGCCCACCGATGCCTCATGACGTCAGCCTGATATCGACCATCGCCGTGGGCTTCGGCCTGGCTTTGTTTTTCGGCTTCGTCGCGACCAGGCTGCGC
>CAYPUS010000469.1:0-973 GCA_964413815.1 uncultured Aquabacterium sp.
GAAGTGCTGGTGCTGGACGAGGCCGACCGCATGCTGGACATGGGTTTCATCGATGACATCGAGGCCATCGCCGACCAGACCCCTGAAAACCGCCAGACGCTGATGTTCAGCGCCACCTTCGCCGGCCATGTGGGCCAACTGGCGCAGCGCCTGACACGCGATGCCAAGAGCATCGAAGTCTCTTCGCACACGGACAGCCACGACAACATCGAGCAGCGCCTGCACCTGGCCGATTCGCTCGCGCACAAGAACGATCTGCTGGACCATCTGCTGGCGGCCCGCGAGGTCGACCAAGCCGTGATCTTCACGGCCACGCAACGTGACGCGGACATCCTGGCAGACCGCCTGGCCGACGTCGGCCACGCTGTGGCCGCCCTGCACGGCGGCATGCCGCAAGGCCGCCGCAACCGCGTGCTGCAAGCCCTGCGCAACCGCCAGCTGCGCGTGCTGGTCGCCACCGATGTGGCCGCCCGTGGCATCGACGTGCCCACGATCACCCACGTGATCAACTACGGCATGCCGATGAAGCCGGAAGACTATGTGCACCGCATCGGCCGCACCGGCCGCGCCGGCCGCAGTGGCCTGGCCATCACCCTGTGCGAGCGCCGCGACATCGGCATGATGAAGCGCATCGAGCGCTTCACCACGCAACGCATTCCCGAAGCCGTCATCGAAGGCCTGGAGCCCAAGATGAAGTCCGGCGGCGACAGCCGTGGCCCGCGTCAAGGCAAGCCCATGCCCGGCCATCGCAACCGCGAAGACCGTGGCGCACCGCGCTTTGGCGCCAACCGCGAAGGCGGCTTTGGTGACCGTGACCGTGGTGGCTTCGGCGACCGCCCCGCTTTCGGCGGCAAGCGCGAAGGTGGTTTTGGTGGTGGCCCGCGTGGCGAGTTCGGCCAGGACCGTGGCTTTGGTGGCGGTGACCGTGGTGGCGACCGCGGCGGCTTCCACGCCGAGCGCAAGCCTTTCGGCG
>CAYPUS010000469.1:983-2510 GCA_964413815.1 uncultured Aquabacterium sp.
GGCGATCGCCGAAAGGCTTGCGCTCGGCGTGGAAGCCGCCGCGGTCGCCCCGCTTTCGGTGACCGCGGCCGTGGCGACCGCCCGGGTTTCGGCGGTGACCGCCCTGCCTTCGGCGACCGCCCGCGCGGTGACCGTCCCTATGGCGACCGGCCTGCCTTTGGCGATCGCCCGCATGGCGACCGCGGCGACCGCCCCTATGGCAAGCCTGCCGGCAAGCCCTTTGGCGAGAAGTCCTTCGAGAAATCGTTCGACAAGCCCTTCGGCAAGCCTTTCGAAGGCAAGTCCGGTGGCCACAAGTCCTTCGGCGACAAGCCTGCCTTTGGCGGCAAGCCCGGCTTCGGTGGCAAGCCTGGCTTCAAAGCCGGCGGCAAGCCGGGCGGCGGCTTCGGCGGCAAGCGCCCGGGCTTCGGCAAGCGTGAAGGCTGAAGCAGCGTCAAGCTGATGCGAAGGCCGGCCCCAAGCATTGGGCCGGCACAGCAAGTCAGGATCCGAACACCGGATCTACGCGGCAGCAAGCGGCGACCGTCCCGAACGGTGCCGCCCGCTGCCGGCATCGCCCATCAAGGCTGATGCAAGACATCCGCCCCCGCGGGCGGTGTGAATGTGAAGCGGGTGGCCGGCAAGGCCACCTGAGACTCGAATTGCGCAAAGTCCAGGCGTGAGCGCTGGCCAAAGCTGTCCAGGATTTCCAGGGCGGCAAGCTGCCCGTCGGCCTTCTTGAAGCCGACGCGCACGGACTGGAATTGCCCCTCTTTGTGGCGCGGCAAGGCCTCCACCCATTCGAGAGACACAGATGACGTTGCCTGTTGTGCACCCGTCGGGGCCGCGGTCGCCGCACCCGATGAGGAAGCAGCAGCAGGCACCGTCACGTTCTTCAGGGTGAAGTCCTTGTCCAGCGTCCCTCCCGACAATAAGGCCGCGGGCGTTGCGCCCAAAGCCTCGCTCATGGGCCGCACCGTGACCTGGTTCAGGTCGGTGTCATAGAGCCAAACCTGTTTCCCATCCCCCACGATCAACTGCTCCGTCGGCCCCTCGTAGGCAAAGCGGAAGCGGTTCGGACGCTGGAATTCCAGCGTGCCGGTGGACTTGCGGCTGCGCTTGCCATCGGGCGAGGTGACGGTCTGGGTGAAGTTGCCCCGGCCCGTCTTGACCTCGCTGACGAACTTGCGCAAGGTGGCCACGGCATCGGCCTGCGCAGGCAGGCTTGCCATGTTCAGCACCAGCCCCAAGCCCAACGCGCCGATCGTCCGTGCCAATGATCTGGCGAACATCGCGCTGTGGGTCATGCGGTGGGTCGTGCGCTGGGTCACGCTGTCGTTTGCACCGGAGGTCTTCCTGTGCTGGCTCATCGATGTCATGCCTATGCCTTTGTCATCCAGCCGGCATCGTCGTCGATCGCCGGCCCATCTCATGTGTCCCAGGGTGCCGATGTCGCCCCACCATCGCCGCCCCTGTTCGGCGGAATGATCTCGCGGTTGCCATTGGTGGACATCGCCGAGACCAGACCGGACTTCTCCATCTGCTCCA
>CAYPUS010000470.1:0-2510 GCA_964413815.1 uncultured Aquabacterium sp.
CCCCGGGCAGCCGGACGCATCCTGACCCATCAGGCCGCTGCCCGGGGTCTGCGCCTGAGATGCGGGAACGCCTGGCCTACCTCCTGAGTACGACATGAGCACACCCGCTTCGCGTCAATTGCTGGACACCGCATCGCGGTGGCTGGCCCATGATGTGCGCGCCTGGGTTGTGAGCGTGGCCGACACCAAGGGATCGGCGCCGCGCGACGCAGGCACGTGCATGCTGGTGAGCCCACAGGAGGTGTTGGGCACCATCGGTGGCGGGCACCTGGAATGGCAGGCCATTGGCCTGGCAAGGCATGCGCTGGCGGAAGCGGGCGCCTCCCCCTCAGCCATGCAAGCCTGGCTCAAGACGGTTCCGCTGGGACCTGCGCTGGGGCAGTGCTGCGGGGGCGTGGTCACGCTGCGCTTCGAGCCGCTGAACGAGGCGGCCTTGCAAGCCTGGCCCAGCGTGGCACCGCGCTTTCATGTCGAGCTGCATGGCGCAGGCCATGTCGGACAGGCCATCGTGCAGGTGCTGCGCGACATCGATTGCACGGTGCGCTGGATCGACATGCGCGATGTGGAGGACGATTGGCCTGGTCGACCGGATGAGCAGACGCTGGCCGGCCTGCCTGCGCACATCACTTGGCTGCCCAGCGAGGCGCCAGAGGCCGAGGTCGCCGATGCGCCGGCAGGCGCCTGCCATCTGGTGTTGACGCACCGCCATGATCTGGATTTGCGCATCATCGAAGCGGTGCTGAGGCGCGGGGATGCGGCTTTTGCGGGCTTGATTGGATCGCAGAGCAAGCGTGCGCGCTTTCTGCACAGGTTGGCGGACAAGGGCTTGAGCCAGGCGCAGTTGGCGGCCATGGTCTGCCCGATTGGCCTACCCGGGATCACGGGCAAGGCACCGATGGTGATCGCGGTGTCGGTGGTGGCGCAGCTGCTGCAGATGCATCCCGTCTGATTGCAAGCGGGGCTTGCTGCTGACTGCGCGTGACAAACGAGTGAACAAACAAAAAAGCGCCACCTTCCGGTGACGCCTTTCGTGGAGGAGGGAAACCGTGCGTTCAGCGCTTGGCTGCCCGGCCACGCAGCGCGAAACCGACCACACCCAGGCCAGCCAGCAGCATGGCCAGCGCTTCGGGTTCAGGGATGGCGGGGGTCACGCTCACGCCGATCTGGTAGCTGGTCAGCAGGCCGCTGGCCTGGCTGCCGCCGCCGACGGTCATGGCGCCAATGAACACAGACAGATCCGACAGGCCGACCGTGCCCGGTGCCAGGTTCAGCGCAGCAAAGTCCAGCGAGCCAGAGGCCGAGAAGCTGCCCGACACCGACCCATCGCCCGCGTTCAGCCACGCGGCCAGCACGGAGGGGTCGTTCTGGCTCAGGCCTTCGAGGCCGTCGACATGCACCCAACGCGAAACCAGGCCGGCGCTCACCACAGCCATGCTGCCTTCGCCTTGACCCACGGTGGCGCTGTAGCTGCCCAGCACGGATTCCGTCAGGCCGCTGATCTGGTAGCCGGCCTTGGGCGTCAGAAGGATGGGGAAGATGCCCGAATAGCTGTTGGCCGTCAGTTCACCGATGGAGGGTGCGGCATCGCCGCTGGCGTAGACCGGCAGGCCCGGGCCCGTGATCGAGAACACACCGCCCGCGTAGCTGACCGACAGGCCAGCCAGGAGTTCATCCTGGTACGTGAGTTCGAAGTTGCCGGCGTCGATGGTCACGGGTGCGGCCTGTGCCATGGACAGGGCGCCAATCAGACCCAACGCAGCGATGATTTGCTTCTTCACAGTACTTCCTTGGATTCGTACAACTTCGACTGACTATAGCCAAGCCCGTGGGCACCGTGGTGCCGATCTCGCCCCCCATTGCAGGGGGCGGGGGCGTGCATGCATCACGTTTTCCGGACGCGCTTGCACCATGTGGCAAGCGACGTGGCTTTCATGCAGGGTCTTCACGGAGCCGGGGCCGATGCAAGGCCCTGCTTGAACCACTGCGCCAACAGCGCGCGCTCCGCGTCTGTCATGCCCGTCGCGTTGTTCATCGGCATGGCCTTGAGCACCACGACCTGCTGGTAGATCTGCTGGGCGTGCTGCTGGATCAACGCGGGCGTGTGCAGCATCACCCCCTTGTTGGCCAGCTGTTCGCTGTGGCACATCACGCAGCGCTGTTCGATCACGGGCTGCAATTCGGCCATGGACACCAGCGGCGCGGCGGCGGTGTCCGCCGCCTTGGGCGCCGGGGCCAGGGCCGATGGCGGCACCAGCCACACGGCCACGCCGATCAGGAGCGCCACGCCAGCGATGGCCCAGCCCCAGGGCGCCCCCCGCCCGGCGACTTCCGTCTTGTGACGGGCCACGAAGAACTGGCGGATCAGCGCGCCAGCCAGCATGATCAGCACCAGCACCAGCCAGTTGTGCGCATGGCCATAGGCCCAGCCGTAGTGGTTGCTCAGCATCGCGAACAGCACCGGCAGCGTGAAATAGGTGTTGTGCACGCTGCGCTGCTTGCCGCGCTTGCCG
>CAYPUS010000471.1:0-713 GCA_964413815.1 uncultured Aquabacterium sp.
CGTGACCTGGGCAACGCCGAGCACCGCGCGCAGGTCGCGGCGCTGTGGGGCGTCGACGAGGTGCCTGCCAAACCCGGCAAGACCGCCGTCGAGATGTTCGAGGCGGCCGCGCGTGGCGAGATCAAGGCGCTGTGGATCGCCTGCACCAACCCCGCGCAGTCACTGCCGGATCAAGCCACGGTGCGCAAGGCACTGCAGATGGCCGAGTTCGTTGTCGTGCAGGAAGCCTTTGCCACCACGGCCACCTGCGCCTTCGCCGATCTGCTGCTGCCCGCCACGACATGGGGGGAAAAAGATGGCACCGTCACCAACAGCGAGCGCCGCATCAGCCGTGTGCGCGCGGCCGTGCCGGCTGCCGGCCAGGCTCGCCATGACTGGGCCATCTTCACCGATATCGGGCGGCGACTGGAGCAGCGTTTGAGCCAGCATACCGCCCGCTACCGTCCGGGCGTGACCACCCTTTTCCCCTATGACACGCCGGAGTCGGTGTGGAACGAACACCGCGAATCGACCCGCGGGCGCGACCTCGACATCACCGGCCTGAGCTACGAGATCCTTCAGACCCGCGGCCCGCAGCAGTGGCCCATGCCCGAAGGCGCCAGCCAAGGCCGCGCCCGGCTCTACGAAGACGGCCGCTTTCCCACCGCGGATGGCCGCGCCCGCTTTGCCGCCATGCCTTACGTGCCGGCCACCACCAGCAGGCGCACCATCTG
>CAYPUS010000471.1:723-2504 GCA_964413815.1 uncultured Aquabacterium sp.
ACGTGCCGGTCAGCGAAACCCGCGACGCGCCCTTCCCCTTCAGCCTGAACACCGGGCGCCTGCGCGACCAGTGGCATGGCATGAGCCGCACCGGCACGCTGGGCCGCCTCTTTGGCCATGTCAGCGAGCCGGTGATGGACCTCAACCCGGAGGACATGCAGCGCATGGGCCTTTCGGCGGGCGATCTGGTGCGGGTGGCATCGCGACGTGGCCAGCTCGTGATTCCCGTGCAGGCCAACGATGGCATCCAGCCCAGGCAAGCCTTCATCGCCATGCACTGGGGTGAGGAGTACCTCAGCGGCATCGATGACGAAGGCCGCGCCGTGAGCGGCGTCAATGCTCTGACGGTACCGGCGTTCTGCCCCACCTCCAAGCAGCCGGAACTCAAGCATGCGGCGATCAGCGTGACGCCGGCCCAGTTGCCCTGGCGCCTGCTGGCCGTGGCCTGGCTGCCCGCCACGCAGGCCCTGGCGGTGCGGGAAGCGCTCAAGCCCCTGATGTCGGCCTTCGCCTTCACCAGCTGCGTGCCCTTCGGCCGCGAGCCCGACGCGCAAGGCAAAGTGGGTGTGCTGTTTCGGGCCGCAGCGGCGCTGCCGGTGAGCGATGCCCTGGTAGCGCAGGTCGAAGCCCTGCTGGGCGTCGATGGAGCCGAGGTGATGCGCTACGAAGACCGGCAAGCCGGCCAACGCCGGGCGATGCACCTGACGCGCGGTGAGGAAGGCGCACGCTTGCGGGCCTTCGTGCTGGCCGGCGATGTGAGCGCCGAGGCCTGGATCCGCCCCTTGCTGCAGGACGAGCTGCCGGCCGAAGCCCATGGTCGCGCGCTGCTCACACCCGGGGCTACCGCCCCCGTGGCGGTCAAGTCACGCGGCAAGCAGATCTGCACCTGCTTCAACATCACGGAACCGGCCATCATCGAGGCGCTGGGCCATTGCCAGGGCGATGCCGACAGCCGGCTCGCCCAGTTGCAAGGCGAGCTCAAGTGCGGCACCAACTGCGGCTCCTGCATCCCCACGCTGCGCAAGCTGATCCGGGTGCACCCGGCGGTGACGGCCGCCGCATAAAGCCATGCTGCGCCAGACACAAGGCCGAACTGGCCTTGCGGTCCCAGCGGGATAATGCGCCCATGAGCATTGCTGCCTACCTCAAAGTCATCGGCCGCGGCAAGGATGGCGCCCGCCCCCTGGACACGCCCCAAGCCCGCGACCTGTTCGAGCGCGTGCTAGACCGCAGCGTCTCTGACCTGGAGATCGGGGCCTTCTGCCTGGCCATGCGCATCAAGGGCGAGACGGCCCTGGAGCTGGACGGCTTCGTGCAAGCCGCGCTGGCGCGCTGCCTGCCGTTGCGTGAAGGCCTGGTCCGGCAGGCGGCCGACAATCCTGCACTGCAAGGCCTGCGCGGCATCGTCGTGCTGCCCTCGTACAACGGCGCGCGCAAGCTGCCCAACCTGACGGCCCTGCTGGCCTGGACCTTGGCGCGGCGGGGCGTGGGCGTGCTGGTACACGGCGTGGGCAGCGACCCCACCCGCGTCACCACCGCGCAGGTCTTTGCGGAGCTGGGCCTGCCTTGTGTGGGCAACATGACCGAGATCGCCGCCGCCTGGCAGCAAGGCCTGCCCGCCTTCATCGACATCGCAGCGCTCAGCCCCGCGCTGGGCACGCTGCTGGCCGCACGCTGGACGATCGGCCTGCGCAACCCCGGCCACACTGTGGCCAAGCTGCTCGATCCCTTCGCCGGGTCCGGCACCGGCGCGCAAGACGAGGCCGGGGCTGGCAGCGCCC
>CAYPUS010000472.1:0-2502 GCA_964413815.1 uncultured Aquabacterium sp.
CTGGACGCCACGATGGTGTGGCCCTTGGACTGGAAGAACTCCAGGAAGGTCTTGCGGATGTCTGCGGCTTTCATTCGACGACTTTCAGGACACGACGGTGGGGGGGGACGATTCGATTCAGGAGCACGATCCGGCGGACCCATGGCCAGCCCTGACCTGCCGCGCGCGTACGCGGCAAAACTTTGCATTATAGATTTCCGGCTCCCAAAATGTCCGGCCTGGAAAATCGTGATCAGGGCACGGAGCGCCAAGACCGCCCGCGGCGCAGGGGTTTGCAGGACGGGACAAAAAGCCGGGCAGTTAGACTCGCGCGCTTTTCCGCGCCCAAAGCGGCGCACGTTTTACAAAGGCATGCCATGCAATTGTTGCTCTCTGCAGGCTTGATCCTGGTCATCATGGTGTGGGGCATCCTGAGCCCGGGCTCTCTGGGGGCCTTCTTCGATCAGGCGCTGGCCACCATCACCACCAATTTTGGCTGGCTGTACCTGTGGGTCGTCCTCGGCCTGGTGATCATGGCCGCGGCGCTGGCCTTCAGCCGCTACGGCGACCTCAAGCTGGGCGGGGAGGACGAGGAGCCCGAGTTCTCCACGGCCAGCTGGTTTTCGATGCTGTTTGCCGCCGGCATGGGCATCGGGCTGGTCTTCTGGGGCGTGGCCGAGCCGATCTCCCACTACGGTGCGCCGCCGCCCGGCATCGCGCCCAACACGCCCGAAGCGGCCAATGCCGCGATGCGCTACAGCTTCTTCCACTGGGGGCTGCACCCCTGGGCGGTCTACAGCGTGGTGGCGCTGGCGATCGCTTTCTTCACTTTCCGCCGGGGCAAGTCCACCCTGATCAGCTCGGCCACCGAAGCCTTGCCCTTCGCCTGGGCGCCGAAGCTGACGGTGCTGGTCAATGTCCTCGCGGTGGTTGCCACGGCGTTCGGCGTGGCCGCCTCGCTGGGCATCGGCGCGCTTCAGATCAACAGCGGCCTGCATGCCGTGTTCGGCCTGGAGGTGAGCGTGACCGCGCAATTTGCCATCATCGCCGTGAGCACGGCCCTGTTCTTGGGTTCGGCATTGTCCGGCGTGGGCAGGGGCATCAAGTGGCTGTCCAATGCCAACCTGCTGCTGGGCCTGGCGCTGATGCTGGCCGTGTTCCTGCTGGGGCCGCCGGTGGCGATCATCGACACCTTCACCACCACGCTGGGAGCCTACGCCAGCGACTTCGTGCGCATGAGCCTGCGCATGACCCCGTTCCGCGACAGCGGCTGGGTGGGCAACTGGACGGTCTTCTACTGGGCCTGGTGGATCTCCTGGTCGCCCTTCGTGGGCCTGTTCATCGCGCGGGTGTCCCGCGGGCGCACCATCCGCGAGTTCATCCTGGGCACCGTGGCAGCCCCCACGCTGGCGGGCTTCGCCTGGTTCGCCGTCTTTGGTGGCGCGTCCCTGTACATGGAGATCTGGCACCAAGTGCCGCTGTCCGAGGCCGTCAAGGCCGATGTGTCCACGGCGCTTTTCGTCCTGTTCGAGGCTCTGCCCTTTGGCACGCTCATGTCCGGCTTGGCCACCATCCTCGTGCTCCTGTTTTTCGTCACGTCCGGGGATTCCGCCACGCTGGTGCTGAGCATGATGAGCACAGGTGGGCAAGCCGATCCCGGGGCCAGGGTGAAGGTGATGTGGGGCCTGCTGGTCGCCGGCATCGCCATCAGCTTGTTGCTGGCCGGTGGGGTCAAGGCCGTGCAGACGGCCACCATCGTGTTCGCACTGCCCTTTGCGGTGGTCATCATCCTGATGGCCTATGCGCTTTGGCACGCCATCCAGGAGGACTGGCACGCGCAAGACATGCGCCACAAGGCCTTGAACCGGCGCCTGCGCCAACTGGCAGAGCGCCCGCCCGGCGACACATGACCCCAGCCGGGGATCAGCACTATGATGGTGCGCTGCGAACCCTACGGAGATGCACCCCATGACCTCCCCGCTGAGCCCCCTGCAAGACCCCACCTTGCTCAAGACGCAGGCCCTGATCGACGGGGCCTGGGTGGACGGCCCCTCGCGTTTCGCCGTCACGGACCCGGCCACCGGCGCTCACCTGGCCGACGTGGCCAACCTCGGCGCGGCGGAAACGGAGCGGGCCATCGCCGCGGCGAACAAGGCCTGGCCGGCCTGGCGTGGACTGAGCGCCAAGGCCCGCGGCGCCATCATGATGAAATGGTTCCACCTGCTGCAGCAGCACGCCGAGGACCTGGCCCGCATCATGACGGCCGAGCAAGGCAAGCCCCTGGCCGAAGCCAAGGGCGAGGTGAGCTACGGCGCCAGCTTCATCGAGTGGTTTGCCGAAGAGGCCCGCCGCGTCTATGGCGAGACCGTGCCCAGCACCGACCCGGCCAAGCGCTTCATGGTCATCCGCCAGCCGGTCGGGGTGTGCGCGGCGATCACGCCTTGGAATTTCCCGATCGCGATGATCACCCGCAAGGTCGCACCGGCACTGGCCGCAGGCTGCCCCGTGGTCATCAAGCCGGCC